>CAZCIJ010000001.1:0-36812 GCA_964498265.1 uncultured Gaiellales bacterium
CCTCGAACCCGCTCGGGTCGTCGTGCGGATAGACGTAGCCCTCGCCGTGCCCGCGCCGCTTTGCGCCCGCGTAGTGAGCGTCCCGGAGGGCCTTCGGCGGACGCGGCGCCCCGCGCGCGCGCACGTCGCGCGCGGCCGCGCCGAGCGAGGTGAGGACGGCGTTCGACTTCGGAGCCCGTGCCAGGTAGATCGCGGCCTGCGCCAGGTTGAGCCGCGCCTCGGGCAGACCCACATGTTCGAGCGCCTGCGCGGCGGCAACGGCGACGACGAGCGCCTGCGGGTCGGCGTTGCCGACGTCCTCGGAGGCCAGGATGACCATCCGTCGCGCGATGAAGCGCGGATCCTCCCCGGCCTCGAGCATGGCCGCGAGGTAGTAGAGGGCGGCGTCAACGTCCGAGCCGCGCATCGACTTGATGAAGGCGGACGTGAAGTCGTAGTGAGCGTCGCCGTCCTTGTCGTAGACGAGCGAGGCCTTGCGGGCCGCGTCGTCGACGTGCCCGGCGCGGAGCACCGCCCCTTGCACCTGCGCCGTCTGCCAGGCGAGCTCGAGGATGTTCAGCGCCGCCCGCCCGTCCCCGCTCGCCCTGCGCGCGATCAGCTCGACGAGCGGCTCGGGAACGTCCGCTCCGAGCTCCGCGCTCCCCCTGCGCACGAGCAGGGCGAGGTCCCCCTCCGAGAGCGGCTCGAGCTCGTAGAGCCTGCAGCGCGAGAGCAGCGCGGCGTTCACCTCGAAGTACGGGTTCTCGGTCGTGGCGCCGATCAGGGTGACGAGCCCGTCCTCGACCGCCGGCAGCAGCGCGTCCTGCTGCGCCTTGTTGAAGCGATGGATCTCGTCGAGGAAGAGAATCGTGCGCTGCCCGCTGCCGCCCAGCCGGTCGCGGGCTCGCTGCATGACGCCGCGGACGTCGGCGACCGTGGCCGAGACTGCGGAGAGCTCCTCGAAGGCGGAACCCGTCGAGGCAGCGACGATGCGCGCGAGCGTCGTCTTGCCGCTTCCGGGCGGGCCGTAGAAGATGCTCGATGAGACGCGGTCGGCTGCGATGGCGTGCGCGAGCCCCGACCCGCTGCCGACGACGTGTTCCTGGCCCACGAAGTCCTCGAGCCGGGCGGGCCGCAGGCGCACGGCAAGCGGAGCCACCGACGGGAGGCGCGCCGACGCTGCATCGGAGAAGAGGTCGCTCATGGCTGAAGTATGCTGACCCGATGGCGGTGCTCTCGCTCCGCGACGAGGTCACCTGGCTCCTGCAGGCGCTGCTCCGGGTGAACACCGTGAACCCGCCGGGCAACGAGAGCGCCGCCACCGGGCTCCTGCGCGAGTACCTGGAGGACAACGGCGTCGATTGCACCGTCTACGCACGCGTGCCCGAGCGCGCGAACCTCGTCGCGAGGATCCCCGGCTGCGACGCGGACGCGCCCCGACTGCTGCTCCTGTCCCACACGGACACAGTGCTTGCCGACCCGGACGAATGGAGTGTCGACCCGTGGTCGGGGGAGTTGCGCGACGGCCATGTCTGGGGCCGCGGCGCCCTCGACATGAAGGGTCAAGTGGCGGCCGCCGCCGTGGCCGTCGCGACGCTCGCCCGCGCGGGCTACGAGCCCGAGGGCGACGTGATCTTCGCGGCGACGGCGGACGAGGAGGACAGCGGCTACTACGGTCTCTCCTGGCTGTGCCAGGAGCATCCAGAAGCCGTTCGCTGCGCGTGGTGCGTGAACGAGGGCGGCGGCGACCGCCTCGAGGTCGCCGGCCGCGTCGTGTACCTCTGCGCGACCGCCGAGAAGGCCAGCTCCTCGTTCGCGGTGCGCGTTCGCGGTCGCAGCGGCCACGCGTCGATGCCTGGGCTCGGCGACAACGCACTCGTCAACAGCGCGCCCATCATCGAGCGTCTCGGCGCGCTGGAGCTCTCCCCGGCGCTGACTCCCGAGAGCCGGCTCTTCCTGAAAGCGCTCCTGGGCGAGGAGCTGCCGGTCGAGGAGACCCTGGCGCGGCTGCGAGCGACGTCGCCGCGAGCAGCGGCCATGGTCGACCCGATGGTGCGCGCGACGGTCTCACCCACCCAGATCCGGGCCTCGGCCACGCGCAACGTCGTTCCAGGACTCTGCGAGGTGGTCTGCGACTGCCGCCTGCTTCCGGGCCAGAGCCGGGAGTCGGTGGGACGGGAGATCGCGGAGCGTCTCGGTCAGGGTCCCTACGAGCTCGAGTGGCTCGAGCACCTCGGGGGGACGCGATCGTCGCTCGGGACGCCGTTGTGGAGCGCCATCGAGAGCTTCGTCGAGTCGGAGGAGGATGGAGCTGGCGTGGTTCCCATCCTGCTGCCGGGCTTCACCGACAGCCACTATCTGCGGCAGCGCTTCGGGACCGTCGCCTACGGGTTCTTCCCCATGCGGGCGATGAGCGCCGAGCTGGCGGCGGTGCTCGTGCACTCGGCGGACGAGAGGGTGGCGGTCGACGATCTCGAGCTCGGCACGCGATTCCTCGTCGACACGACCCGGAGGCTGCAGGGATGACCGAACAGATCAGGCTCGGAGGCATGGCGCTCGCGAACGGGGTGCTCGTCCACAGCCCGCGCTTCTGGGCGTGCGCCGTCCGCACCGGCGACGGCCGGCTGGCGCTCGCATCGAGCGAGAAGACGATCCGCTCGGCGGACGTCCGCTCACCGTTGCTGCGGGCTCCTGCGCGCGTCGCCGAGGTCGTGGCGCTCCTGCCGACGCTCGCGCGCGCGCTCCCGGAGGCGCAGCTCCCCTTCAGGGAGCGGCGCATCGCAGGCGTCATGGCAGGGACGGCGCTGGCCGTGCGCGCGCTCCGGTCGAGCCGGCTGGGCGTGGTGGCGCAGGAGGCGCTCGCGGCCCTGCTCGCGGTCGTGCCCGTGGCCTTCGCTCTCCGCGGCTCGGCGCTCGCCGCGTACCACGGAGCAGAGCACATCGCGATCGGCAGCTACGAGCACGGGGAGCCGCGACCGCGGGAGCACGAGCGTTGCGGCTCGCATATGCTGGGGCCGCTGCTCGTCGCAACCGCTGCAGGCAACGCGCTCGTGAGCTCGATCGAGACGTCCCCGCAGCGCCTGGCCCTCGTCCGCGGGGGTGTCGCGATCGGCTCCGTGGCCGTGGCCGGCGAGCTCTTCGCGTGGATGCACCGTCACCCCGACGCGCTTGCGAGTCGCGCGCTCGCCTGGCCTGGCCGCGAGCTCCAGTCGCGCTTCCTCACGGCCGAGCCGACCCGCGACCAGCTGGAGGTCGCCGAGGCCGCCTTGCGCGAGTGCCTTCGCCTCGAGCTCGAGCAGGGCGGCGCGGCGCCCGAGCGAGAGCGGCCGCCGCGATAGCCGGGTGAGCCTGCTGGGCGCTCGACGAACGGCCGCACGCCCTCGGCCTGTACGATCGGCTCCGTGGCGAGCGGCCTCCATCACGTCGCGATGGCCGTGGACGACCTCGACGACGCGGTCGCGAGCTACGAGCGGCTCTTCGGAGCCAGCGTCGAGCTTCGCGAGCGGGTCGAGTCGCAAGGCGTCGAGGCCGCCTACCTGCGCATCGGCGCGAGTCGCGTCGAGCTTGTCGCTCCTCTGGCCGGGGACACACCGGTCGGGCGCTTCCTGGCAAGCCGCGGTCCAGGCGTGCACCATATCGCGATCGAGGTCGACGATCTGAGGTCGGCGATCCGGCAGCTTCGGGAAGAGGGCGCAAACGTCATCGACCCCGAGCCGGTGCCAGGCCTGGGGGGCAAGGCCGTGTCGTTCGTGCACCCGGATTCGGTCTACGGTGTCCTGGTGGAGGTGGTAGCGGGTGGCTAGCAGGGAGCGCATCAGGCTCCAGATCGGATTCGAGGGCGGAACGATCATGTCTGCGTACGTCGACCCGGAGGAGGCCGACCGGCTGGAGCGTCATCTCGCCTCCGGCGGAGACGGCACCGTGGAGCTCGGCGACGAGGACGGTCGCCTGATCGTCGTGCTCCCGCGGGTCCTCTTCGTGAAGCGCTACTCGCGAGAGAGCCGGGTCGGCTTCGGCGCCTGAGTGGCCCTCGAGGTCGGCATCGTCGGCCTGCCGAACGCGGGCAAGTCGACGCTCTTCAACGCGCTCACCAGGGCAGGCGCCGAGATCACCGCCTACGCGAGCGTCTCCCCCAAGCCGAACGTCGGCATGGCTCCTATCGGCGACGAGCGGCTCGCCCAGGTCGCCGCGGTCGTGGGTGCCCGGAAGGTGACCCCGGCCGCGATTCGGGTCGTGGACGTCCCCGGGACCGGCGCGGCGCTGCTCGGGAACCTCCGTCAGGTCGACGCGCTGCTGGCGGTCGTGGACGGCTTCTCGCCCGGCGCCGATCCGGACGGCGATCTCGTCACCGTCGGCCTCGAGCTCCTCGTCGCCGACCGAGACCACGTCGAGCGGCGGCACGAGCGGGTGGCGAGGCAGGCGAAGTCAGGCGACCCGAGCCTGCGCGCGCAGGTCGAGGTGCTCGAGCGACTGCTCGATCACCTCGACCGGGAGCGGCCGCTCGGCGAGTTCCCGGGCGAGCTGCCCGAGGCGCTCGAGCCGCTCACGACCAAGCCGCTGATCGCCGTCGTCAACGGCCCGGGCGGGATCGACGCCAAGCTCGAAGCAGAGCTCGCCGAGCTTCCTCCCGAGGAGGCGAGCGCCTTCCGCGAGGGCCGGCCCTCGGCCCTCGACGAGGTGGTGAGACGTCTGTTCGACGCGCTTCAGCTCGTGAGCTTCTTCACGGCCGCCGAGAACGAGACGCGCGCATGGACGCTTCGTCGTGGCC
Source organism: uncultured Gaiellales bacterium (assembly GCA_964498265.1). GTDB lineage: Bacteria > Actinomycetota > Thermoleophilia > Gaiellales > Gaiellaceae > CAZCIJ01. The sequence goes on from CAZCIJ010000001.1 coordinate 4,748, forward strand.
AGACCGCGCTCGATGCGGCAGAGACCATTCATTCCGACATCGCGCGAGGGTTCATCCGCTGCGAGGTCATCCGCTGGAGCGACCTCGTGTCCTGCGGATCGCGCACAGAGGCCCAGAGGCGCGGCTTGATGCGGCTGGAGGGAAAGGACTACGCGGTGGACGACGGCGACGTGCTCAACGTTCGCTTCAACGTCTGACGATTCCGTCGACGCGCGGTCGAGCGGAACGCCGCGTGGCCGCCTCCAGGACAGCGCCCGGCTCGGGCACGAGGCGAGTGCCGTGCGCAAGCCACCGAGTGGAGGAGTCCCCACGAGGTTCTCGGTCGCGCGTGCTCAGTCGAGCGCCGGCAGAGGGTCGACGGCGCCACCGCGTACACGGAGCTCGAGGTGGAGGTGCGGCCCGCTCGAGTTCCCGCTCGATCCGACGCGACCGACCTGCGCCCCAGCGGAGACCGCTTGTCCGGCGCGCACGTCGATGTGGCGTAGATGGGCGTAGTAGGTCTCGACCCCCCCTCCGTGGGAGACGACGACGAGACGGCCGTAGCCGTCGTTCCAGCCCGTGGCGGTCACGGTTCCGGCACGGACGGCTCGCACCGGAGTCCCTTTCGGCGCCGGGATGTCGACACCCTCGTGGAAGCGATCCCCCCGCGGCCCGAAGCCGCTCGTGATCGCGAAGGGAAGCGGATGCCCGATCGAGACGGGAGCGCGCGGCGGCGGACGGAGCAGGGCGGCGTTGGTGGCCCTTCCGGCGACGCCGTCGGCTGCGAGCCCGGCCCGGGTCTGGAAGCGCACGACCGCGCGCTCGAGGCGAGGGCCGAAGACACCGTCGAACGGACCCGAGGCGAAGCCGTGCCACGCGAGCGTGAACTGGAGGGCCGAGACGTCGAAGCCGACCATTCGAAAGCGCAGGGCGCGGCTCCCGATGCGGTGACGCGCCAGCCGTCCGAGGGCTTTGCGCGTCTGAGCGCCGACGATGCCGTCCACCGCGAGGCCCCGCCGTGCCTGGAGCCGGCGCACCGCAGCGTCGGTGCGCTTACCACGGATGCCGTCGATCGTGCCCGTGTACAGGCCCTTGGCCGCGAGGGCGGCCTGCAGCGCTGCGACCGAGGGCTTCCCCATCGTCGCCGCGCTCGTCGCGGGAACGGACGCGAGGGCGAGAACCATGATGACGAGCGGAAGGGCGAATCGACGCACGGCGGCCTCTCCGCCCCTTCATCGGCAGCTGTCTCCCTCCCCTGAAGGGGGGATGGGCGGCCGGTCGACGTCGCCGGACGGCCGCCCGCACACCCCCGGTCAGGCCTGGATCGCGAACCCCGGCCGGTTGAGAGAGGCTTCCGCCTGACGTCGCACGACCTGGGCACGGGCCCGACGATGGGCCCCGCGCTCCGGGAGCTCGGGTCCTACGGCCGAGAGGTCTTCGGCCTTCCGGAGGGCAGCGGAGCCGCCGTCACCCGTCGGTGACGGGTCGTGTCGCCGCAACGGCGTCGAGCTGGTTCGCGTGGTAGAGGACGGCAGCCTCGGCCGTCCTCGCTCCGCGCGCCTCGTGGTGGACGGCCACGGCGTGGAGAAGCTCCGCAAGAACCGGTCCCTCGAGCTCCCCGGCGCGCTCCTCGATCATGCGCAGGCCGAGATGGACGTGCCCGAGAAGCTCGCCCTCACGCGTCGGCGCGAAGAGCGGACCGCGTCCGAGCTCGCGGACGCGGCCCACGTCGTGGAGCAGCGCAGCGGCGAGCAGGAGGTCGCTCCTGAGCCGCGGATGGACGCTGGCGGTCTCGCGGCAGAGCGTCGCGACGTTGACCGTGTGCTCGAGGAGGCCGCCGGCGTAGCCGTGGTGCCCGGCCGCGGTTGCCGGGAGGCGCCGGAGCCGCTCGCGCAGGACGGAGTCGCCGAGGAAGCGGCCGACGGCGTGGCGCAGGCCGGGGTGGGCGATCTCGGCCGCCAAGAACTCGAGGAACCCGTCGAGCTCGTCGAGGTCACGGCGTGACTCGGGCGCGAGCTCCGATGGGTCGACCTCCGCCTTCTCGAGCGAGCGCACCTCGAGCTGCAGCCGATCGCGAAAGCGCTCGAGGCGGCCCAGCACGCGCACGGCGTCCCCCTCGTCGAAGCGTCGATCGAGGACCTCGACGTCGTCCCAGACGCGGGCCTCGATCCGCCCGGTCGGGTCGACGAGCTCGAGAGCGAGGTACGACGCGCCCGCCCGGGTGCGAAGCCGCTGCTTGCGAGCGACCGCGAAGACGCGCTCGATCACCCGGTCCTCCTCGAGCTCCGGGATCGGGACTGCTGCGCTCACGCGCGCACTGTAGTGCGCGGGCCGGCGGGCACCCGGACGCGAGCGAGGCTGATGGTAACCTCGGCTCGTGCCGCCGCTCGTCAAGCCCTTTCGCGCGCTGCGCTTCGACGTCGGGGCCACGGGGCCCCTCACCGATCTCGTCGCCCCTCCCTACGACGTCATCTCGAGGACGGAGCTCGGAGAGCTCGTCGGGCGGAGCCCGTACAACGTCATCCGGCTGATCCGCCCGCACGAGGCAGAGCTCGCGGGGAGGCGGCTGCGCGAGTGGATCGCAGCCGGGATCCTGATACGTGAGCGGCGACCTGGCGTGTGGCGGATCGAGGAGTCGTACGTCGGGCCCGACGGCGTCCCTCGGACGCGGCACGGGCTCGTCGCCCGTCTGCGCCTCGAGCCCTACGAGCGCGGCATCGTCCTGCCGCACGAGCGCACCTTTCCGTCTGCAACCAAGACGCGGCTGCGGCTGCTGCGGGTGACGAGGACGAAGCTGTCGCCGGTGCTCGTCCTCCACAATGGCCCGCCGGGGCCGCTCGCAGGCGGCTCGCCCGATCTCGAGGCGACGTTCGCGGGGACGACGACGCGTCTGTGGCGCATCGACGAGCCGAGGGCGATCGAGGAGTGCCTCGACACCGTGCTGGCGCCGCTCGTCATCGCCGACGGTCATCACCGCTACGAGGCCGCGCTGCGCTTCCACGCGGAGCAGGCCAGCGAGGAGACGAGCTACGTCTTGGCGGTGGTGATCAGCCACGACGACCCCGGCCTGACCATCTTCCCGACCCACCGGGTCGTGAAGGGCAGTCTCCCGGCGCTGAACGGCGATTTCCGGCTCTCGCCGGTGCCCGGCGTCCGCGAGGGCCTGGCACGGCTCGGAGCTCTCGAGCGCGATCACCCCGCGTTCGTGATGATGCGGCCTGGCCAGGCGATGCTCGCCGAGGCGGATGCCGCGCGGGACCCGCTCGAGCGCCTCGACGTCGCCGCCGTGGACAGGCTGCCGCTCGAGGGCGTGACGTTCACCCCGTTCGTGCCGGAGGTCGAGCGGGCCCTCGCGAGCGGAGAGGCCGAGGGCGCCTTCCTCGTGCGCGCCCCGACGATCGCCGACGTCCAGGCGATCGCCCGGGCGGGACGCATGATGCCCGAGAAATCGACGTACTTCTATCCAAAGCTGACGAGCGGGCTGCTGTTCTCGCCGTTCGACGAGTGACACGACCTTTTCGCACAAGGCGCGAAAAGGTCGATCAAAGGAGTCACTTGAAGAATGAGGTCTTGGAGAGCGAGCCAGGGATCGTAGATCCCTGGCTCGCTCTCTGTCGCGAGGCGGCGGGCGACGTGCGACAGGCGCTCGCCGAGCTGCCGACACGGCTCGAGCGGGAGGAGAGCCGCGGCATGGGCCAGGGCGGCGACATGACGACGGCGATCGACGCCGTCGCCGAGTCAGCGGTGCTCCGCCGTCTCGAACGCCTGCACCGCGAGACGGGCGTCGGGTTCACGCTCGTCTCCGAGGAGGTCGGAGAGGTCCGCTTCGGGTCGGACTCGGACTGGCGCGTGATCGTCGACCCCATCGACGGCAGCGTGAACGCGAAGCGCGGCATCCCCTTCTTCTCGCTCTCCGTCGCCGTCGCGCGCGGAGCCACGATGGACGACGTCGTCTTCGGCTTCGTCCAGGACCTCGGAAGCGGTGAGGAGTGGACGGCAAGCCGTGGTGGTGGGGCCTCCCTCGACGGCGCTCCGCTCGACGGCGTCGGCCCCAAGCCGGAGATCGAGATTCTCTCCTTCGAGGCGACGGAGACGAGCTTCGTCGTCGAGCGGGCGGCCGCCTTCCTCGCCCTCGCCCCACGGATGCGCATCATGGGCTCGCTGGCGCTGTCCCTCTGTCATCTCGCCGCAGGCCGCGTGGACGCCGTCGTCTCGCTGAAGCCGATCCGCAGCGTGGACATCGCCGCCGGCCAGCTGCTCGTGCGGGAGCGCGGGCTCTGGCTCGCTCTTGCCGACGTGACGGAGCCCTTCGGGGCGGCCGCGCTCGACGTCACGGCGCGCTCGCGCGTGGTCGCAGCCCCGACCGAGGAGGCGTGCACGCGACTGACGGCCGCGCTGGGGGCCTGTCCGGAGAGTGGCGGCGGTGGATGACACGCGGCACGTGCCGCGAGGCAAGGACGCAGGGAGCGCCCTACGCTGGTGCGTCGCGTTACGACGGGCGCGACTGAGGACGCCGCATCGCGGTGCGTGCCGCGTGTCAGGCGCTCCCGTTCACTTTCCGGACAGGCCCCCAGCGTGGGGGAACACCTGGTTCCCCCACGGACCCCCTCCTTGCGAGCGCCCCGGGCTCCTTGGACGGAATCGGAGCCGGCGGCTCGCAGCCGAGGTCCGATGTCGCCTCTCGTCTGTTGGGCCTCCCGCCGGGCCAAGCCCGGCTTCGGCGGCCCTTGGTTACGACCCAACGTCCGGAAGAACGTGTCCCAAGACCACGAGTTTCCGCCACCAAGAAGGACTGGGGCATGACGTGGCGCGCGGCGGCTACCCGCGCGGAGCGTGAGCGGCGTCCGCATCGGCTGCTCGGGGTGGAGCTACGCCCACTGGCGGGACAGCGTCTACGAGGGCGCGCCTCAGCGGGTGTGGCTGGAGCGCTACGCGGCGCTGTTCGACACCGTCGAGGTGAACGCGACGTTCTACCGGCTCCCCACCGTGGAGGCCGTCCGCGCGTGGGCCGAGCAGACCCCGCCGAGCTTCGTCTTCGCCGTCAAGGTGAGCCGGTACCTGACGCACGTCAAGCGCCTGCGAGACCTCGCGCCCGGCGTGGAGCGCTTCCGGGAGCGCATCCAGCCGCTCGCCGACGGCTCGAAGCTCGGCCCCGTGCTCTGGCAGCTGCCAGAGGGCTTCCACCGTGACGATGCGCGGCTCGAGTCGGCGCTCGAGGCGCTGCCGCCCGGTCGGCACGCGTTCGAGTTCCGCCACGAGAGCTGGTTCGCTCCGGAGGTGGAGGATCTGCTACGAGCCTACGGCGCCGCTCTTGCGATAGGCGACCATCCCGAGCGGCCGTTCCAGACGCGGGCGCTCACGGCCGACTGGACGTACCTGCGCTTCCATTACGGCTCGCGCGGCAGGGACGGGAACTACTCGGAGCGCGAGCTTGCGGGCTGGGCGGAGCAGATACGCTCGTGGCGGCGACAGGGCGACGTCTACGCCTACTTCAACAACGACTGGCGCGGCTTCGCGGTCGCGAACGCGATGACGCTCCTGCGCGAGCTCGAATAAGGCCTGGACCCACGCTCTGCGCTGCTAGCCTGGGAGCGATGGCCTCCCATGAGGAGATCCGCCGCGCGCTCGAGCGCGTCATCGATCCCGAGCTGCAGCGCTCCGTCGTCGAGCTCGAGATGGTGCGAGACCTCGTCGTCGAGGACGGCGACGTTTCGCTCACGATCGCGCTGACCGTGCCCGGGTGCCCGCTCCGTCACAGCTTCGAGGAGCAGGTCGATCGCGAGCTGCTCGCCGTGCCGGGCGTGCGCGCGGTGCGGCTGTCGTTCGACGTCATGTCGCCGGAGGAGAAGGCGTCGCTGACGGCGCGGCTCCGCGGCGGGGTCACGGAACGGCAGAAGGGCATCGCCGTCGACGCCTCGACGCGGGTGGTCGCGGTCGCGAGCGGCAAGGGCGGCGTGGGCAAGTCGTCGCTCACCGCGAACCTCGCGGCTGCGCTCTCAACGCTGCGGCAGCGTGTGGGGGTGCTCGATGCCGACGTCTACGGCTACTCGATCCCCCGCATGCTCGGGATCCAGCAGCGTCCCGTGGCTGTCGACAACATGATCGTGCCGCCCGTCCGCGGCGACCTCAAGGTCATGTCGATCGGCTTCTTCCTCGACGAGAACGCGCCCGTCATGTGGCGGGGGCCCATGCTCCACCGCGCGCTCGAGCAGTTCCTCTCGGACGTTCACTGGGGCGAGCTCGACTGGCTCGTGGTCGACATGCCTCCGGGAACGGGCGACGTGTCCATCTCGCTGGGGCAGCTGCTCCCCCGAGCCGAGGTCGTCGTCGTGACCACGCCGCAGAAGGCCGCGCAGGAGGTGGCCGTGCGCGCCGCCGAGATGGCCCGCAAGACGAACATGCGTCTCATGGGCGTCGTCGAGAACATGTCCTACCTCGTCGGCTCGGGCGAGACGATCTTCGGCTCGGGCGGAGGCGAGGAGCTGGCGGCGACCATCGGCGCGCCCGTCCTCGGCAGCGTCCCGCTCGACCCGGCGCTGCGCGAGGCCGCCGACCGCGGAGAGCCGATCGTGCTCGAGGACGCCGAGGCGGAGTCCTCACGCGCGATCCTGGCGGTGGCCGAGGCGATCCTGCGCACGCAGCGCGAGCGGGGCGTCGGGATCACGAAGACCCTTCCGCTCGTCGGCGGGTAGGGGCTGTCAGAGCCCGATCGTCTGCCCAGGCTCGATCTCGAGGACGTCGGCGCCGGGGGCGAGCTCCTTGAGCATCCCGGGCGTCCCCGTGAGGGTGGGGAACGTCCCCCAGTGGCACGGGATGCACCGCCGAACGCGGAGGAGCTCGAGTGCGACGGCTGCTTCCTTCGGTCCCATCGTGTAGTGGTCGCCGATCGGCAGGATGGCCAGATCGGGCTTGTAGATCCTCCCGATCAGCTGCATGTCGCCGAAGACGCACGTATCCCCCGCGTGGTAGACACGGAAGCCGTTCTCGAACTCGATCACGACGCCCGCGGGCTCGCCGGCGTAGGTCCCGTCCGGGGTCGCGCTCGAATGGAAGGCGTTCGTCAGCGTGAAGCGCACGCCCTCGACGTCCACCGTTCCACCCTTGTTGAGCCCGCCTGCGGCCCCGCCGGGGAACCCTTGCCTCTCGAGCCAGGCCGCGAGCTCGACCATCGCGACGAGACGGGGCGAGAAGCGCTTCCCCAGCTCGACGGCGCTCGCCACGTGGTCGAAGTGCGCGTGGGTCACGGCCACGATGTCGCATCGCTGCGGCTCGAGCTCCGCCTCGGGACACTTGGGATTGCCCTCGAGCCACGGATCGACATACACGCGCTTCCCACCCGGGCTGTCGATTCGGAACGACGCATGGCCGAGCCAGGTAAGGGACGGGCTTGCCAAGGAGATCCTCCTGTCGGTGTTCGGATCTGAGCGTACCTGCGGGAACCGCGCGAGAGGCGCGAGAACGGTTAGGGGCTGTCCGGGGTCTCGGACGGGTCCTCAGTACGGGTACGAGAGGACGGAAACGGCGTCCTCGATGACGCCGATGAGCGGATCGACCCCGAAGAAGGTCCCGACCCCCACGAGGAGCGCGCCCGCGATCGCGACGTCGAGGGCGCGGTCGCACGGAGGCGAGCCGCCCGCCGGTGCGAGCGCCAGGCTCACCGGGCGGCTGTACATCGCGCGGACGATGCCGAGGTAGTACACGATCGAGACGGCCGTGAAGACCGCGCCGACGATCATGAGCCAGACCCAGCCGCGCTCGTACAGCGCCGAGAAGGCGTAGAACTTCCCGAGGAAGATCCCCGTCGGCGGGAGGCCGATGAAGCCGAGCATGAAGAGCGTCATCGCCGCGCCGTGGAACGGCCTCTCCCAGCCGAGCCCGCTCATCGAGTCCACCGTCACCGGTCGGCCGCCGAGCTCCCGCTCGCGCAGGGTCACGACCGAGAACGAGCCGATCGAGAGGGCTGCGTAGGGTATGAGGTAGTAGAGGAGGGCCGTACCCCCGAGCTCGTTCCCTGCCGCAATCGGCATGAGCAGGAAGCCGGCGTGGGAGATCGAGGAGTACGCCAGGATGCGCTTGACGTTGCGCTGCGCGAGCGCGCCCAGGTTGCCCCAGACGAGCGAGGCGCACACGAGCACCGAGAGCGTGATCGTCCATAGCTCGGCTTCCTCCGGGAACGCGGTCGTGAGGAGGCGCAGCGTCAGGACGAGCGCGGCGACCTTCGTGGCCGCGGCCATGAGCGCGCTGATCGGGCTGGGAGCGCCCTCGTACACGTCCGGCGTCCACTGATGGAACGGTGCGGCGGAGGCCTTGAAGCCGAGGCCCGCGAGCAGCATCGCCAGGCCGGTGACGAGCAGGAACCTGTCAGCCTCGCCCGCCGCGGCCGCGATCGAGCCGAACCCGACCGCGCCGGTGGCGCCGAAGACGAGCGCGCTCCCGAAGAGCAGGATCGCGGAGCCGAAGCTTCCCACGATCAGGTACTTGAGGCCCGACTCGAGGGCCGAGTCGCGCTCCACCGTGATCGCACACAGGATGTAGAGCGAGATGGAGAACCACTCGAGCCCGAGGAACAGCGCGATCAGGTCGTTCGCGGCGACGAAGAACGCCATGCCGGCGACGGCCGAGAGGACGAGGGCATACGAGTCGCCGCGGCGCTCGACGCTGTCGCGCTCGCGGAAGAAGGCCAGCACCGCGAGCATGCCGGCGACGAAGAGGATGACGTGCGTGAGGTCGGCGAGCCGGTCGCGCACGATCGACCCGCCGAGGATCGCTCGGGGCGTCTCGTCCTGCGTGAAGAGCACGATCGCGGCCGCGGCGGCGCCCGCGAGCGCGATCGTCGCGGCGGCGGCCCCGACGGCGTTGCGGGCCGAGCCGGGGAGGAAGACGGCCGCGAGCATGATCACGGCCATGCCGCCGAGGAGGACGAGGTACGGAGAGAGCCCTGCCCAGTCGATGCTCGGGGTGTCGATCATGGCTCTCCGAACTGGGTGGAGACCGCGCCGGCCGGGTTGCCGTCGAAGCTGTTGTCGGTGATGCCGGCAGGCCAGAAGCTCAGGAAGAGCAGCACGGCCACGAGCGGCAGGATGGCGACGAGCTCGCCAGGGAGGAGGTCGCGCTGGCGGTCGTGGACGGCGGTGCCCTTCTCCTCGTGGAGCGAGGCCGAGATCGCGCGCAGCATGTACATGGCCGCGAGCACAATGGCGATGGCGCCGACGACGGCCCAGCCCCAACCCCGGGCGAAGACGCCGTTCAGAACGAGGAACTCCCCTGCGAACGCGCTGGATCCCGGCACTGCGAGCGCGATGACGCCGACGGTGATCAGCACCGTCGCCAGGATGGGACGGCCCTTGGCCATCCCGCCGAGCAGCGCGAACCGCCCGGTCGCGGTGCGTCGCTCGATGCAGCCCGCCAGCAGGAACAACGCGGCCGAGATCAGACCGTGGTTGACCATCTGCAGCAGGCCGCCGTTCAGCCCCGAGTCGTTGACGGCGAAGAGCCCGATGACGATGAGGCACATCTGCGAGAGGCTCGAGTACGCGACGACGCCGCGGAAGTCGGGCTGACGGAAGGCGAGCAGCGCTCCGTAGACGAGCCCGATCGACGCGAGCGCGAGGATCACGTCGCGCATGTCCGAGGTGGGCACTGGGAAGTGCGCGATGGCGATGAAGAGGAAGCCGTACGCGGCCGTCTTCGAGATCACCCCCGACAGCAGCGCCGACACCTCGGCCGGCGCCTCGCGGTATGCGTCCGGGAGCCAGCCGTGGAAGGGCCATATCGGCGCCTTGATGGCAAAGGCGACCGCGAAGCCGAGGAAGATCGCGAGGCTGTCGCTGGTCCCGATCTGCGTCAGGTCGAAGGTGCCCTTCTGCAGACCGAAGGCCACGATCGCGACCAGCATGAGCAGCGAGCCGACCATCGTGTAGACGACGAACTTGACCGTGGCCGCTCGCGCGCCCGGGCCTCCCCAGACGCCGATGAGGACGTAGAGCGGGATAAGCATGGCCTCGAAGAAGGCGTAGAAGACGAGCAGGTCCTGGGCGCTGAAGACGCCCACCGTCGCGCCCGCGAGGAAAAGCATGAGCCCGAAGTACGCGCGCGGACGTTCCCGGCCCGCTCTGAGGCCGTACACGATCGCGGCGACCGAGACGCCGATGGTCAGCCCGGCGAGCCAGAGCGAGAAGTCGTAGAGGCCGACCTTGTACGAGACGCCGAGCTGCTCGAACCAGACTGCGGTCGTCTCGTACTGGAGCCCGGGAGCGCCGTAGTCGAAGCCCGCCGCGGCACCGATCCAGAGTCCGAGCTCCGCGAGCGCGACGAGCAGCGCGAGCCACCCTGCCCGGCCGGCGGCACGCAGCGGCAGCAGCCAGACGGCGAGCGCTCCGACGAGGGGCATGAAGACGAGCCACGTGGTCAGCATCGCTACTGAACCGCCAGGAAGACGATGACGAGGACGGCAAGCCCGCCGGCGATCAGGAGGGCGTAGAGGCGCAGCAACCCGCTCTGGGTCGCCGCGACGCGTCGAGCGAGGTCGCCGACGTCACGGGCGACCTCGCCGGCCGTGCCGAGGACGAGGGGCCGCTCGACGACTCGGTACAGGCCGACGGCGAGCCTCACCGCCGGCTCGTAGAAGAGCCGGTCGTAGAGCTCGTCGAAGAAGAACTTGTGCTCGAGCGTGCTCGCCGCCCACGGAGCGCGTGCACGCAGCCGCGCGACGGCGTCGCTCGGCCGCCCGTAGAGCAGCCAGGCGAGGAAGACGCCGATGAGCGCGGCGGCGACCGACATGGCGACAGAGAAGACGAGCAGACCGCCGCTTGCCTCGGGGATCGATTCCACGGCCGGGTCGAGCCACGTGTCGACGGCGGCCCAGCCTCCCGGGACCTGGAGCCAGCCGGCGAAGGCCGCGAGGACGGCCAGGATCGCGACCGGCCACATCATCACGAGCGGCCCCTCGAAGCGCTCCCTGTGCAGATGGGCGCGGACGAACGGGTCCTGCCTGCCGAAGAAGACGATGTAGACGAGCCGGAATGTGTAGAGCGCCGTCAGGAGAGCGCCCACGATGCCGAGCACCCACATCGCGATGCCCAGCGCACCTGCGTCGATGGCGCTCGACAGAATCGAGTCCTTCGAGAAGAATCCCGAGAACGGCGGCACGGCCGCGAGCGAGAGCGCTCCCACGAGAAACAGGCGGTACGTCCAGGGGAGCTCACGGGCGAGGCCGCCCATCTTGCGGATGTCCTGCTCGGCCGAGAGCGCGTGGATGACGATGCCCGCGCCCAGGAAGAGGAGCGCCTTGAAGAAGGCGTGCGTCATCAGGTGGAACATCCCGGGGCCGTAGGCTCCGAGGCCGACGCCCACGAACATGTACCCGATCTGGCTCATGGTCGAGTAGGCGATCACGCGCTTGATGTCGGTCTGCGCGAGGGCCACGAGCCCGGCGAGGACGATGGTGACGCCGCCCAGGATCGCGGCCGTGTCGTGGACGATGGGCGCCAGGTCGAAGAGGACGTTCGCGCGCGCGATGAGGTAGACGCCGGCGGTCACCATCGTGGCCGCGTGGATGAGGGCTGAGACCGGTGTCGGGCCCTCCATCGCGTCCGGGAGCCACGTGTGGATCGGCACCTGCGCGGACTTGGCGACCGCGCCGCCGAGCAGGCCGAGATGAGCACGGCGACCGCGCCTCCGCGCTCGATCTGCTGGGGGGCCTCCGCGAAGACGCCAGCGAAGTCGAGGACGCCGAGCTGCTGGATGAGGAGGAAGAGGGCGAGCGCGAAGGTCGCGTCGCCGAATGCGTTCATGATGAAGGCCTTCTTGCCGGCGGCGACGGCGGTCGGTCGCCGCCACCAGAAGTTGATGAGCAGGTAGGACGCGAGCCCGACCATGCCCCACCCGGCGAGCAGGAGCAAGAGGTTGCCGGACATCACGAGCAAGAGCATCGAGAAGACGAAGAACGCCTTGTAGGCGTGGTAGCGCCGCTCCTCGTCGTCGCCGCGGAGGTACCCGGTCGCGTACGCGAGGATCAGGAAGCCGACGCCGGAGACCACGAGCATCATGAAGACCGACAGCGGGTCGACGTAGATCTGCATCCCGACCTCAAGGTCCCCGGCCGTCAGCCAGGTCCAGAGCGTCGAGGCGTGGGTCCTGTCCTCGGGCGACTCGCTCAGCAGGCGCCCGAAGACGTAGGCCGTGCAGAGGAACGATCCGAGCACCGAGCCCGCCGCCACCAGCCCGGCACGGCGGCGCGAGATCCTCTCGCCGAGCAGCGCGATGAGCATGACCGCGCCGGCAGGCGCGAAGAGCGCGGTCCAGGCGGCTGCGATCACTCCGCGCTCAGCCCTTCAGGTTCGTGAGCTTGTCGACGTCGAGTGCGATCCTCTTGCGATGCATGGCGACGACGAGTCCGAGACCTACGACGACCTCGGCCGCTGCCACGACCATGACGACGAGGGCGAAAATCTGCCCGGAGCCCTCGCCGTGCTCGCGCGCGAATGCGATGAGGGCGAGGTTCCCGGCGTTGAGCATGAGCTCGAGCGCGAGGAGGACGATCAGCGGGCTCCGCCGCACGAGCACGCCGATCGCGCCGGTCGCGAAGAGGATCCCCGAGAGGATCAGGTAGGCGGCGACGGTCGGCCCGAGCATGCTAGGCGGCCTCCTTCTCGGCGACGGGGGTCTCGCGGTCGCGCCTGACCCCCGAGCCCAGGACGACCCCACCGACGGCGCCCACGAGGAGGATGATCGACGTGACCTCGAACGCCAGCAGGAAGTCGGAGAGGAAGAGACGGCCGATCTCGCTCGGGCTCCCGAACGCGCCCGTGATCTCGGCGGCCGTCGCCAGGCTCCCCCGCGCCTCGAGCGCCACCGCCACGATCACCTCGACGAGGATGGCGACGCCGGCGAGGCCCGCCGCCGCGGCTGCGATCCGGCGTACGCCTCCCGTGGGGACGCGCGCGTCGGTGCCGATGTAGGCGATGACGAAGAGGAACATGACCATCACGGCGCCCGCGTAGACGAGCACCTGCGCGGCGGCGACGAACTCGGCCGAGAGCAGCAGGTAGAGGATCGCGAGTGAGGCGAGGTTGACGATCAGGGACAGCGCCGCGTACAGGGCGTTCGAGAACAGCACGACGGCGAACCCGGACGCGAGCAGCCCGAGAGCCGCCACCACCCAGACGATCCAGACGATGACCTCTCCCGCCAGAGACGCGAGGACGGGCGTCACCGCGCTCTCTTCGTAGGGGCCGGGCATGCCCGGCCCCTACGCGCCGGACCGGTGTGGCAGGGCGGGGCTTGCCCCGCCCTGAAACGGCTGGGCCAGGCGATGGAGGGGCGGGGAATGTCCTGGCCATCGTGCCGCGCAACGCGACCTACGCCCCTGGATGTGACTGGAACGCTGGCGACCATCAGCTCTCCACCTTCCACACGGGATCGGGTGTGTCGTAGAGCTGGGGGTCCGCCACGGGCGTCGTCTTGACGGGCGGCTCGAGCAGCATGTCCTTCGTGTAGATGAGATCGTCGCGCGAGTACTCGGAGAGCTCGTACTCGTGACCGAGCGTGATCGCGTCGAAGGGACATGCGAGCTCGCAGTACCCGCAGAAGATGCAGCGCGAGAGGTTGATCTCGTAGATGCGCGCGTAGCGCTCCCCGGGGGACACGCGCTCGTCGGGGTCGTTCTCGGCTGCGACCACGCGGATGCAGTCGGACGGGCACGCGGCAGCGCAGAGCGAGCAGCCGACACACTTCTCGAGCCCGTTCTCGTGCCGGTGCAGGCGGTGACGGCCGCGGAAGCGCGGGTACACCGCTCGCTTGTGCTCGGGGTACTGCTGCGTGATCGGCTTCTTGAAGATCTGCCGGAAGGTGACGGCGAAGCCCTTGAAGCTCTCGAGCGGTTGCGGCATCAGGCCCGACCTCTCATCACTCGACTGCGACGACGACGACGGCGGTGACGAGCGCGTTCAGCGTTGCGACCGGTAGCAGCACCTTCCAGCCGAAGCGCATCAGCTGGTCGTAGCGCAGGCGCGGCAGGGTGGCTCGGATCCAGATGAACAGGAAGAGCGCGACGAAGAGCTTGATGATGAACCACACGGGCCCCGGCAGGCCCGGCCCCCCCCAGGCGCCGAAGAAGAGCGTGACGCCGAGCGCCGAGAGGGTGGTCATGTTGATGTACTCGGCCATCTGGAACAGGCCCCACCGCATGCCGCTGTACTCGGTGTGGTAGCCGGCGACGATCTCGGACTCTCCCTCAGGAAGGTCGAAGGGAGCGCGGTTCGTCTCGGCGACGCCGGCGATGAGGAAGACGAGGAAGCCGACGAACTGCGGACCGGCGAACCAGACGGTCTCCTGCTGCTTCACGGCGATGTCGACGAGCGAGAGCGATCCGCCCATGATCACGACGCCGAGCACGGACAGCGCGAGCGACACCTCGTAGGAGACCATCTGCGCGCACGTACGCATGGAGCCGAGGAGCGAGTACTTCGACTCGCTCGCCCAGCCGCCGACGATGAAGCCGTAGATGCCGAGCGAGGAGATCGCGAAGAGGAGGATGAGCGCGATCGGCACGTCGGCGACCCAGCCGGTCACGTTGTAGTCGCCGATCGTCCAGACCGGTCCCCACGGGATCACGGCGAAGGTGGTGAGAGCCGTGATGGCCGCGACGACCGGGGCGGCGATGTAGAGGAGGTCGATCGAGGCTGCCGGGAAGAAGCTCTCCTTGCGGATGAGCTTGACGAGGTCGGCGATCGGCTGCAGGAGGCCGTACGGGCCCGCGCGGTTCGGTCCGTAGCGCAGCTGCATGCGGCCGAGGAGCTTGCGCTCGAGCAGCGTGAGGTATGCGAACGTGAGCAGCACGAGGTTGATGATCACGAGCGCCTTGGGAACGTCGATCCACCAGGGCTGATTCAGCTCCACCAAACCCTCCGCTTCGCTCCGCGTTTGGTGGATGGAAGGAGTCCCGGGGTCATTGGGTCACCTTCGCGATCTCCACCACGTCATCGAGGCCGGCGGCGTGCTCGGACGCGATGCGAACGACTCCGCGGCGGAGGCGCCGGTTGAGGCGGGCTGTGAGCTCGCGACTGACCCCGTTGGAGCGCACGCTCACCCGGTCGCCGCTCGTGATGCCTCGCTCGCGACCGTCGGCGTGCGCGAGCTCGACCTCGGGATGCGGTCGCTGGAAGCGGAGCTGCGGGACGCGCTCGACGGCCGCTCCCGAGAACAGCGCCCGGTAGCGCACGAGCGCGAACCCTCCGTTCCTGGCCAGGCGGGGGGGCGGCGGCGACGGCGCCTGCACGGGAACCGGATCGGCCCGTGGCGGGAGGGGAGCCCGCTCGGCTACTGAGACGGAGGCCCAAGGCTGGGGGTCGATCCCGAAGCGCGCCGCAAGGCGCGCGAAGAACTCGAGCTCGTCGAAGGCGGGCGGCGCGACGGCCCGGCGTAGCCTCTGGGGACGGCCCTCGAGGTTGACCGTCGTCCCCTCGCGCTCGAGGAAGCTCGTCCCCGGGAGCACGAGGTGCGACCAGCCGGTCACCTCGCTCATGTACATGCTCGTGGTCAGGACGAAGCGAGCACGCTCGGCGAGTCCGAGCACGCGCGGATCCTCGAGCGCCTCGTCGCCCGAGACGATGAGGGCTCCGAGGTCTCCTTCGGCCGGAGGCTCGGAGCCGCGACCGCCGTTGCCGGCCGAGCGCCAGGCGGCGGCGACGCCGAGCCCGTTCGGCGTGCGCGGGAGGTAGTAGGCGCCGGACTCGCCCCCGAGCTCGAGAGCGGCCGCGAGCGCAGCCACTTGCGAGCCTCCGCTCGGATCGTCCTCCGAGTACACGAGCGCGACGCGCTCTGCGTCGCGAAGCCGGCGCGCGAGGTCGCGCAGCTCGTCCGGCGGCTGTCCGGAAGCGAGCGCCGCACAGACAGCCGGCGCCGAGCCGGGGGGCACTTTGAGCGTCCCAGCCGGATGGACGGTGACGACGTCGGCGCCGCCCCGGCGGGCTGCGCGGAGCCAGAGATCCACGATGGGCGCTCGCTCGACCACCGGCTCGTCGCCGAGGACGAGCGCCACGTCGACCGAGCGGATGGCCGACAGAGGAGCGCGGTAGGCTCCGAGCGCAGGGTCGACGTCCTCGGGGAGGACGGCCGTATCCGACCCCAGCCCTTCGCGGACGAGGTGGGCGACTGCGCGCGCGTGCTCGACCGTCTCGCTTCCCGAGAAGGCCACGGTCACCGAGCCGTGGGCGTCCCGCAGCGCTGCCTCGGCCGCGCCGACGGCGTCGTCGAGCCCGACCGGCTGGAATCCCCGCATGTGCACGCGCAGGATGGGCTCGCGGATGCGGTCGTCCGACCGCAGGTGATCGTGAGCGAAGCGACCCTTGTCGCAGATCCAGCCCTCGTCGATCTCGGGGTGGTTGCGGCTGAGCATGCGGGCGACCTTGCCCTCGCGCGTCGTCGCCCAGACGTTGCACCCCGCCGGGCAGAGGCCGCAGACCGTGGGGACGTTCTGGATCTCCCACGGCCGCGCGCGGAAGCGGTAGACGGTGGACGTCAGAGCCCCGACGGGGCAGAGCTCGATGACGTTTCCGGAGAAGTGGGCACGGTAGGGCTCGTCCTCGAAGGTGGTGATGTAGGAGTGGGAGCCACGCTCGACGGCGACGAGCTGGCCGTCCTCTGAGACGGTCTCGGAGAAGCGGGTGCACCGGTAGCAGAGGATGCAGCGCTCCCGGTCCAGGGCGATGAGCGGCGACACGGGGATGGGCTTGTCGAAGGTCCGCTTGGGAAAGGTCATCCTCGTCACGGCCGGGCCGTAGCGAAAGGTGAGGTCCTGGAGCGGGCACTCTCCGCCCTTGTCGCAGTCGGGGCAATCGAGCGGGTGGTTCAGGAGGATGAACTCGAGGACGGCGTTCTGGCCGTCTCGCGCCTGCTCGCTCGTCTGCGCCGTGCGCAGGACCATGCCGTCCTGCGCGGTCAGCGTGCAGGCCGCCTGGAGCTTGGGCAGGCCCTCGACCTCGCAGAGGCACATGCGGCAGGCGCCGAGCGGCGGCCCGAGGCGTGGCTCGTAGCAGAAGATCGGGATCTCGATCCCGGCCCTGAGCGCGGTCTCGACCATCCCCGTGCCCTTCGGCACCCGGATCTCGCGATCGTCGATCACAACGGAGACCGTTTCCACGTCCGTGGCAACGGTCTCCGTATCAGGAGTCTTCGATCCCGGCACGAATTCTCTCCTCTTTGAACGAATCCGCGTTCGCGCGGATGTGCATGTCGACGGGCGCGAGCACGCCGTCGAGGGAGGACTCGCCTTGGTAGGGGCAGCCGCCCTCGTCGATGTGGCGCTGGTACTCCTCGCGAAACTTCGCGACGTAGCTCGCGACGGGCATGGCGGCTGCGTCGCCGAGCGGGCAGAGGCAGTGGCCGAGGATCCGGTCGCAGACGTTGAGGAGCAGGTCGAGCTCTCCCTGCGTCGCGTCTCCGGACTCGAGCCGCTTGAGGATGCCGACCATCCAGCGCACTCCCTCCCGGCACGGCGTGCACTTCCCGCACGACTCGTGCTCGTAGAACTGGGCTACCCGCAGGCCGAGCTGCACCATGCAGCAGCGGTCGTCGATGACGATGACCGCGCCCGATCCGAGCATGGAGCCGGCCTTCGCCATGCCGTCGAAGTCCAGCGGGGCGTCGACCTCCTCCGCGGTCAGGGCCGGGACCGACGAGCCGCCGGGGATGACGGCCTTGAGCGAGCGGCCCTTCGAGATCCCGCCTCCGATGTCGAAGATGAGCTCCCTGAGGCTCGTCCCGAGCTCGAGCTCGTAGTTGCCCGGCCTGACGACGTTTCCGGACAGCGAGAACAGCCGCGTGCCGGTCGAGTTCTCGACGCCGATCCGGGCGTAGCGCTCGCCGCCCAGCTCGATGATCTTGGGCACGGTCGCGAGCGTCTCGACGTTGTTGATGAGCGTCGGCGAGCCGTACAGGCCGGAGATCGCGGGGAACGGCGGCTTCGAGCGGGGCTGGCCGCGCTTGCCCTCGAGCGACTCGAGCAGCCCGGTCTCCTCGCCGCAGATGTATGCGCCGGCCCCGCGGTGGATGACGATCGAGACGGAGTAGCCGGAGCCGAGGACGTTCGCGCCCACGAGCCCGCGGGCCTGCGCCTCCTCGAGCGCAGCGCGCAGAACCTCGAACTCGGCCAGGTACTCCCCACGGATGTAGATGAAGGCCGCCTGCGCCTGGATGGCGTAGCTCGCGATGAGGACGCCTTCGGTGAGCATGTGAGGCAGCCGGAGGATGATCTCACGGTCCTTGCAGGTTCCCGGCTCGGACTCGTCGGCGTTGACGGCCAGGTAGATCGGCTTCGCGGTCTGGTCGGGCTTGGGGAGGAAGCTCGCCTTGCGACCCATGGGGAAGCCTGCTCCGCCGCGCCCGCGAACGCCCCCGGCGACGATCTCGTCGATCACGCGCTCGGGATTCATGCCAAGGGCGTTGCGAAGCGAGCGGTAGCCGCCGACTCGCTCGTACTCGGACAGCTTCGTGAGGTCGGCCTCGGCGGCGTGCTCGAAGAGGAGCTTCCTAATGGCCACGAAGCTCCTCCACGATCTCGGGCACGTCCGCCGCCTGGACGGGCTCGCGGTAGCGATGGTCGATCGCGACGACCGGGCCCCAGCTGCAGCCGCCGGCGCACTCGAGGACGCGCAGCGTGACCTCGCCGTCGGGGGTCGTCCCGCCGGCGCGCACGCCGAGCTCTCGCTCGAACGCCTCGAGCGTCTGCTGGGCGCCCACGAGCGCGCACGAGACGTTCGTGCACACCTCGACGAGGTGGCGGCCCACGGGCTCGAGGTGGAACATGTCGTAGAAGCTCGCGACCGCCTTGCAGTAGGCCGGCGTGAGCTCGAGGGCCTCGGCCACCTCCCGAAAGGCGTCGGGGGGAAGCCAGCCGTACCGCTCTTGCGCCAGTCGCAGCGCGGGCATGACGGCCGAGCGGCGCACCGGGTACTGCGCCGCGACCGCCTGGATCTCGTCGTACAAGTCTCTCACGGGCGGGTCACCTGTCGACGTCTCCCATGACGGGGTCGAGCGATGCCGCGATCGCGATGAGGTCCGCGATGAGCGAGTCCGAGAGGCAGGTCGCCATCGCCTCGAGGGCCGCGAACGAGGGCGCTCGGAACTTCACGCGCCAGGGCTTCGGCCCGCCGTCGGAGACGATGTAGCAGCCGAGCTCGCCCCGGGACGACTCGATGGGCAGGTAGACCTCGCCCTCGGGCACGCGGTAGCCCTCGGTGACGAGCTTGAAGTGATGGATCAGGCTCTCCATCGACGTGTGGAGCTCGTTGCGCGGTGGGAGGACGAAGCGCCGGTCATCGAGGATCCACGGGCCCTCGGGCATCCCTTCGAGGCACTGGTGGACGATGCGGCAGGACTGCCGAATCTCGTCCATGTGCACCTTGTAGCGCGCGTAGACGTCCCCTTCCGGGTAGACGGGAACGTCGAAGTCGAGCTCCGGATAGGCGAGGTAGGGCTGTGCCTTGCGCAGGTCCCAGTCGACCCCGGAGGCGCGCAGCATCGGCCCGGACTGACCCATCGCGACGGCGTCCTCGGCGGAGAGCAGGCCGATGCCCTTCGTCCGCTCGAGGAAGATCGGATTGTGGGAGAAGAGCGCCTCGTACTCGTCGACGCGCCTGTGCATGACGTCGACGAACTTCCGGCACTCCGCGGCGAATCCGGGCGGGACGTCCTCGGCGAGCCCGCCGGCCTGGATGTAGCGGGCATGCATGCGCACGCCCGTGACCATCTCGAAGAGGTCGAGGACGAGGTCGCGCTCCCGGAACGCGTACCAGAAGATCGAGATCGCTCCCAGCTCGAGCCCTGCGGTGCCGAGCCACACGAGGTGCGAGTGGATGCGGGCGAGCTCGGCGAGCAGCGTGCGCATCCATACGGCCTTGGGGGTGGCCTCGACCCCGTACAGCTTCTCGATCGCGAGGACGAAGCAGACCTCGTTCTGGATCATGGACAGGTAGTCCATGCGGCTCGGATAGGTGATCGCCTTCCACCACGTCTTCGACTCCATCGACTTCTCGAAGCCGGTGTGCAGGTAGCCGATCACCGCGTAGATCCCGACCACCCGCTCGCCGTCGAGGGAGACGACCAGGCGCAGGACGCCGTGCGTCGAGGGGTGGTTGGGGCCGAAGTTGACCTCGAGCACGTCGTCCGACTCCCGGAGCTCGTCGGGCACGCGCAGGATCGTGGGGATCGGCTGCGGGATGTGGGATCCGTCGTAGACCCTGGGTCTTCCGGTCAGCGCGCTGATGCCGGTGGACGTCGCGACGGCCATCGCTCCGCTCTACTCCTCCTCCGAGAAGCGCACCGGCTCACCGCCGATCGGGTAGTCCTTGCGCAGCGGGTGCCCCTCCCAGTCCTCGTCCATCAGGATGCGCACGAGGTTCGGGTGGCCCTCGAAGACGATCCCCATGAGGTCGAACTCCTCCCGCTCGTGCCAATCCGCGGTGGGCCACACGGGCACGACGCTCGGGACCGGCTCGCCGTCGTCGCACCAGGTCTGCATCCGGACACGGTGGGAGCGGCGCTCCTCGCCGGCGGCGGGGATGCGCAGGAGGTGGTACGAGACGGAGAAGCGCTTCCGCTTGGGCTCGGGCAGCTTCGCCAGGCCCCACGAGCCGGGCGTGTTCGGGTCGCGTCCCGCTGCCGTGCCCCAGTGACCGGCGACGCCCACGTCGCTCCACCCGAGGTAGTCGGCGGCGGCGACGTCGGCCAGGAAGTTGAAGCGCTCGGCGTCGCGCAAGTGGAGGGCGGCCTCCCGGAGGCGCTCGCGCTCCACGACGACGGTCGTCTCGCCGAAGGCCGTGCGCTCCTCGACGAACCCGGGCACCTGCTCGTAGCTCACTAGGTCGCGACCTTCCGAGTCTCGTACGCGGGCGGGATGCCTGCGCGGATCTTCTCGTGCAGGCGCACGATGCCTTCCATGAGCGCCTCGGGCCTGGGCGGGCATCCCGGAACGTCGACGTCGACCGGGACGATCCGGTCGACGCCCTGGAGCACGGCGTAGTTGTTGAACATCCCGCCAGAGCTCGCGCAGGCGCCCATCGCGATCACCCATTTCGGCTCGAGCATCTGGTCGTAGATCTGCCGCAGCGGAGCGGACATCTTGTGCGCGACCCGCCCGGAGACGATGAGCAGGTCGGCCTGGCGCGGCGAGGCCCGGAAGGCCTCCATCCCGAACCGCGCGAGGTCGTAGCGCGCGGAGACGATCGACATCATCTCGATGGCGCAGCAGGCGAGCCCGAACGTGTCCGGCCACATGGACTTGGTCTGCGCCCAGGCGACCGCCTTCTCCACCGTCGTGAGCATGAGGCGCTGCTCGAGGTCCCCGAGCTCGCGCTCGAATCTCCCCGGCTCCTTGCGCGTCATCAGCACGCGCTCCGAGGACACGCCGTAGTCGGCGAGGCGCCGGCGCCCGCTCATCGCCATTCGAGCGCACCCTTCTTCCAGATGTAGACGTAGGCGAGCACGAGGATCGCGATGAAGAAGCCGAACTCCGCGACGGCGAACCAGCCGACCTGGTCGAGCACGATCGCCACCGGGTAGAGAAAGACGATCTCGATGTCGAAGACGATGAACAGCATCGCCGTGAGGTAGAAGCTCACGGTGAAGCGCTGCTGCGGCGGCGGGCCCTTCGACACGCCCGATTCGAACGGCACGGCCCGGGCCTTCGTCCGGCGCGACGGGCGGGTGGAGAGGACGAACGACATCACCACCATCGTGGTGGGGATCGCGACCGCGAGCAGCACGTAGATGAGGAGTGGGAAGTAGTCGTCCAGCATGGGCGGCGCGTCCTCCCTGTGGCGCCTTGGCGCGAATCTACCACTGCCGATCCTACCGCTACAAGCCCACCTGCCGGCTGTTGGAAAAAACGGCCTCTGAGCGGGAAGTTCTCTCGCGCTACGACTGTCACAAAGGTGTCCCTGAGAACGCGGTGGCGCACGCGGGCCGGGTTGCTAGAATCGTGCTGGATGTTGACGCTGACCGAGAGAGCGGCGGAGAAGGTCCGGGAGCTCGCGGCGCAGGAGCCGGAAGGAGAGGCCGACGTGCTGCGCATCGCCATCCAGGGCGGTGGGTGCTCGGGCTTCCAGTACGCGCTCGGATTCGACCGTGGCCCTCAGGACGGCGACAACGAGCTCGAGTTCAACGGCGTGAAGGTCGTCGTCGACCCGTTCAGCGCTCCGTACCTGCAGGGCGCGGAGATCGACTTCGTCGACGCCCTCATGGGTGCCGGGTTCGCGATCAACAACCCGAACGTCGTCGCGGCCTGCGGCTGCGGCTCGTCCTTCCAGGCGAAGGACGACGTCGAGGGCTCCGACGACCCCGCCTACGCCCCCGGCGGTGGCTGCGGCTCGGGCTGCGGGCACTGAAGCCTCATCCCACGTCGTCATGAGCGCCGCGCGGCCGCTTCGAGTCGCCGTCGTCGGCTCCGGGCCGGCCGGCTTCTACGCGGCCGGGCATCTGCTCGGGGCGGATCTCCCGGTCGAGGTCGACATGATCGAGCGGCTTCCGACTCCGTGGGGCCTCGTCCGGCTCGGGGTTGCGCCCGACCACCCGAATATCAAGTCCGTCTCCCGCGTCTACGAGAAGACCGCGCGGGAGCCGGGCTTTCGGTTCCTCGGCAACGTGGAGGTGGGCCGCGACCTCGACCACGCCGACCTCGTGCAGCTCTACGACGCCGTCGTGTACACGGTCGGGGCGCAGACGGATCGGCGCATGGGCATTCCTGGCGAGGACCTCCCTGGATCGTGGCCGGCGACGGCGTTCGTCGCCTGGTACAACGGCCATCCCGACTTCCAGGATCTCTCCTTCGACCTGTCGAGCAAGCGCGCGGTCGTCGTCGGCAACGGCAACGTGGCCATCGACGTCGCACGCATGCTCGCGCTCGTCGAGGAGGAGCTCGCGCCGACGGACACGACCGACCCGGCCATCGCCGCCATCCTCGGCTCGGGCATCGAGGAGATCCTCATGCTCGGGCGGCGCGGGCCCGCCCAGGCCTCCTTCACGACGCCGGAGCTCAAGGAGCTCGGCGAGCTGGCGGGCACCGACGTGGCCGTGGATCCAGGCGAGCTCGAGCTCGAGCCGGCGAGCGAGGCCGCCCTGTCCGACTCGACGGTCTCCCGCAACCTCGAGGTGCTGCGCGAGTACGCGGAGCGTGCGCCGGCCGCCAAGCGGAGGACGCTGCGGCTGCGCTTTCGCGTCTCGCCGGTGGCGATCCTCGGCGACGAGAAGGTGGAAGCGGTCGAGGTCGTGCGCAACGAGCTCGTCGCCGACGAGAGCGGCCGCGTCCGGGCCGTTCCGTCGGACGAGCGTGAGGTGATCCCGTGCGGGGTCGTCTTCCGCAGCGTCGGCTACCGCGGCGTTCCCGTCCCGGGCGTGCCGTTCGACGAGGAGCGCTGCACGATGCGCAACCAGAGCGGGCGGGTGCTCGACGAGGACGGAGAGCCGGTGGCGGGCGTGTACTGCGCGGGCTGGATCAAGCGCGGGCCGACGGGCATCATCGGCACGAACAAGAAGGACGCCGCCGAGACCGTCGAGCACCTGCTCGAGGACGCCTGCGGCGGAGCGCTGGGCTCCGAGGCGGTGACGCCCGAGACCGTCGAGGCAGTCCTCGCCGAGCGGGGCGCGGAGGTTGTGAGCTACCGCGGCTGGGAGGAGATCGACGCGGTCGAGCGCAGCCGCGGGGAGCCACACGGCCGGCCGCGCATCAAGGTCGTCAGCTGGGAGGAGCTGCTCGCGACTGCCCAGCGAGGCGCGGTGCAGGGCGCCGAGCGAGCGTAGAGGGCCGGCGCGCGGTCGCACCTGCGTCGGCTGGGCTGCGCGCGCCGGGTAGACTCGGGCACGTGACAGAGACAGCGACGCCGCGGGAGCTCTGGGGCGCCGAGACCCGGAAGGCGATCGAGAACTTCCCCATTTCCGGGGAGCCGATTCCCCCGGCCGTCGCGCGGTGGCTCGCCCGCATCAAGGCGGCCGCCGCCCGGACGAACGCCGAGCTCGGCCTGCTCGACGCCGACAGGGCCGAACGCATCGCGGCGGCAGCGGACCGCGTCGCCGCCGGGGAGTTCGACGATCAGTTCCCGCTCGACGTCTTCCAGACGGGCTCGGGGACGTCCTCCAACATGAACGCGAACGAGGTCATCGCGGCCCTCGCCGGCGAGGACGTCCACGCGAACGATCACGTGAACATGGGGCAGTCGTCGAACGACGTCTTCCCCTCCGCGGTGCACCTCGCGGGCCTCGAGGAACTCGTGCGGGACCTGCTCCCGGCCCTGCGCCGGCTTGCCGACTCGCTCTCCGCGAAGGCGATCGAGTTCGACGGGATCGTGAAGTCGGGGCGGACACATCTGATGGACGCCGTGCCGGTGACGCTGGGGCAGGAGTTCCGCGGCTACGAGGTGCAGGTGCGCCAGGGCATCGAGCGCCTCGAGTCCGTCGCCCATCGGCTCGGCCAGATACCGCTGGGTGGGACGGCCGTCGGCACCGGACTGAACACGCACCCGGAGTTCGCCGCCAAGGTCCGCACCCGTCTCGCGGAGGAGACCGGGCTCGGGGTCTACCCGCCGGCGGACCCGTTCGAGGCGACGGCCGCCCGAGACGGGCTCGTCGAGACGTCCGGCGTGCTCAAGACCGTGGCGGTCTCCCTGACGAAGATCGCGAACGACGTCAGGCTCATGGGATCTGGACCGAGGGCAGGCCTCTCCGAGCTGTTCCTGCCCGAGCTCCAGAAGGGCAGCTCGATCATGCCCGGCAAGGTCAACCCGGTGATTCCGGAGGTCGTCACCCAGGTCGGAGCGCAGGTGATCGGGAACGACATGGCGATCACCGTCGGCGGGCTCCAGGGACACTTCGAGCTCAACGTCTTCGTGCCCATGATGGGCCGGAACCTCATCCAGTCGATCAACCTGCTCGCGGCCGCGGCGGGCGCGTTCGCCGAGAAGTGCGTCGACGGGCTCGACGCCAATCGAGAACGCTGCGAGCAGAACGCCGAGCTGACGCTGTCGGCCGCGACGGCTCTCAACCCCTACGTCGGCTACGACCGCGCGACGGAGATCGTGAAGGAGGCCGCCGCCTCCGGTCGCTCGCTCCGCGACGTGGCGCGCGACAAGGGCGTCGCCGAGGACGTCCTCGACAAGGCGCTCGACTACCGTGCGATGACGCGCGGAGGGCTCGTGTAAGGGCCTGTCCAGAAAGTGAACCAGAGCGCCTGACATGCGTCACGCACCGCGATACTCCGTCCTCGGTCGCGCCAATATGACCTGCATAGTGGCGTTCCCTGCGTCCTTGCATCGCGGCACGTGCCGCGTGTCATCCACTGTGGCCACTTTCTGGACAGGCCCTTAGCCGCCGCCTCCCCGCAACCTGGGGACGCGGGAGACACGGAGGATGGAGGTCCTCTCCAGCCGGGTGATCCTGCGTCCGCGCGATCGGGCGCGAACGGTGCGCTTCTACGAGGAGACGCTCCGGCTCCCCGTCTACCGCGAGTGGGGGGAGGGAGAGAAGCGCTGTGTCGTCTTCTTCCTCGGTGGAGGCCTGCTCGAGGTCTCGGGCTCGGGCGGCGAAGGGCACTCCGAGACTGTGCGCCTGTTTCTGCAGGTCCGGGACATCGCCGAGGCCGCACGCTTCCTCGCCGCGCAGGGGGTCGAGCTCGAGAGCGGGCCCGAGCGCAAGCCGTGGGGGCTCGTTGAGATGAGCTGCCGTGATCCGGACGGGCTCGAGCTGGTCGTCGTGGAGGTGCCTGCGGAGCATCCGCTTCGGCGTCGTGCGTAGGTCGCCGAGGCCTACACTCGGCTCGATGGAGATGTTTCGTCCCGAATCCGGCTCACCGCGCCTGCGGCGGGCGCTGACCCACGCCGAACGGATGGCGAGCCGCGACGGGCACTTCGCGCCGGAGAGCGTGATCCGGCGCGTCGCCAACACCCCCGTGCTGCCGCTCCTGGGCGGGGGGCCCGCGGTGCTCCTCCAGGTGGCGCATCCGCTCGTCGCGGCGGGAGTGGTCCAGCATTCGGACTACCGCCGCGATCTCTGGCGGCGGCTGCACCGGACGGTGCAGGCCCTCTACCTCGTCGTCTACGGGAGCAGGGCGGAGGCCGAGCGCGCCGGACTCGCGGTGCAGGCGGTGCACGCGCGCGTGCGCGGGCGCACGGGGCAGCGTCTCGGCCCCTTCGACGCCGGGACGGCCTACGACGCCGCCGACCCGGAGCTCATGCTCTGGGTCCACGCGACGCTCGTCCACGTCGCGCTCGCCGCCTACGGCCGCTTCGTCGACCGGCTCGCGCCCGAGGAGGAGGAGGGCTTCTACCGCGAGATGACCCTCGTCGCCCGTCTCTTCGGCACTCCGGCGTCTGTCATCCCGCCGAGCCTGGCAGAGTTCCGCGGCTACTTCGCCGCGCAGCTC
Organism: uncultured Gaiellales bacterium; assembly: GCA_964498265.1. Lineage (GTDB taxonomy): Bacteria > Actinomycetota > Thermoleophilia > Gaiellales > Gaiellaceae > CAZCIJ01. The sequence continues at coordinate 31,134 of CAZCIJ010000001.1, forward strand.
GAGAGTCCGGCCATCTGCGTCACGGAGCCGGCGAAGGCCGTTGCGCGGGTGATCCTCGAGGCGCCGTTGCCGCCCCCGCTTCGCGTCATGCTGCCGGCCTATCGCCTCGCGACGGCGGGGCTTCTGCCGCCCCGGCTCCGCGTGGAGTACGGCCTGCGCTGGGGCGGGGGGCACGCGTTCGCACTCGCTCTCGCCGCACGGACGGCGAGAGCCGTCGCCTCGCCGCTCTTCCGGGCCGCCGAGAGGGTCGCGCCGGCCGTTCCCGTCCTCGCGTAGCCACCGATCCGGGGCCTCCGCTGCCCCCTGTCTGGATGCTCTTCGCGAGCCGTGTCCCGAGGCGCAAGCCGCTCTCGAGGAGGCCGGCCGCTGGCGGCGCGCCCTTCCCGCGTAGGCGCAACGGCGGGACAGCGTGGCTCTCGGCGCCGCGGCCCGTCTCGGCTGGTTCGATGGATACGCCGGCTTCGCCGGCTCAGGCTTCGCGGCCTGGGCCGCTCTGCGGGACTCTTCGTCGTCCTGCCGCCGCCGAACAGTCCCGAGCGCGGCGCGGCCGCTGCGCGCCACGTCAGCGCGCGGCTTGCTGCTGCTCGTCGGCGCGGTAGGAGGAGCGGACGAGGGGGCCCGAGAACACCGACCCGAAGCCCATGCGCTCGCCCTCCTCGCGCAGCATGCGGAACTCCTCCGGGTGCACCCAGCGATCGATCGCCACATGCCGCCGCGACGGCTGCAGGTACTGGCCGATCGTGACCACGTCCACGCCGTGGGCGCGCAGGTCGCGCATGGTCTCCAGCACCTCCTCGTTGCTCTCGCCCAGCCCCACGATGATCCCCGACTTCGTGAGCACCGGGTACTCCGCGACCTCCTTCGCGCGGCTCAAGAGCCACAACGCACGCTCGTAGGACGCCTTCGCGCCGCGCATCCGCGCATGCAGGCGGCGCACCGTCTCGATGTTGTGGTTGAACACCTCGGGCCGCTCGCCCAGCACGGCGCGCAGCGCCTTCTCCTCCACGCCCAGGAAATCGGGCGTCAACACCTCCACCGAGGCGTGCGGAACCCTGGCTCTGAGCGCCCGGATCGTGGCTGCGTAGTGACCCGCGCCCCGGTCGGGGAGATCGTCGCGGTCGACCGACGTGACCACCACGTGCGAGAGACCCATACGCCCCGCCGCCTGCGCCAGCCGCAACGGCTCCAGCGGATCGGGAGCCCCGTCCGGCTTGCCCGAATGCACGTAGCAGTAGCGGCACGCCCGCGTGCACGTATCTCCCAAGATCTGGAACGTCGCCGTCCCTCGCCCCCAACACTCGGCGATGTTCGGACAGCGCGCCTCCTCGCACACCGTGTGCAAGCCCTGGCCGCGGACCAGGTCCCTCACCTCGAAGAACCGCGTCTCCCGGGACGGGGCACGCACCTTCATCCACTCCGGCCGGCGGGGGCGCTCAGCGGCGGGGAGCGATCTCATACCGCCATCTTCGCATGCACGGGCTGCGGCCAGAGCCCGACGCCGTCCTCGGCCGGCAGCTCCTCGAAGGCGAGGCCGAGCACGTCTCCGAGCGCGGCGACCGCGTGCGGCACCGTCTCCTCCACTGTGACCTCGCGGCCGAGCTCGAGGCTGGCCGTGGTGAACGCGGCGTCCTCGAGCCCACAGGCGGTGATCCACTGCGAGAACGGCCTCGGGTCGAGGTTCAGGTTGAGCGCGTACCCGTGGGTCGTGACCCAGCGGGAGACGTGGATGCCGATGGAGGCGATCTTCCGCCGCGGCTCGCCGGGCACCCAGACTCCGGTGAGCCCGTCGACGCTCTCGCTGGGCAGCCCGAAGGCGTCGAGCGTGAGCTTGACGGAGCCCTCGAGGCTCCGGCAGTAGCGCTTGACGTCGCGACCGTGCCGATTGAGGTCGAGGATCGGGTAGCAGACGAGCTGACCGGGCGCGTGAAAGGTCGACCTGCCGCCGCGGTCGGTCTCGACCACGTCGACCTCGGCGTCCGCGGGCAGGTGGAGCTCCTCGGAGCTCGTGCGCCTGCCGAGCGTCACCGTCGGCGGGTGCTCGAGTAGCACGACCACCTCAGGCGTCGCGCCCTGGGAGACGGCGGCAGCGAGCGCCCGCTGGAGGTCCCACGCCTCGGCATAGCCGACGACGCCGAGCCTGAGGAGGTAGGCCGGCGCTGTGCCCATCCCCGGGTAGCGCCCTCGCGCCGCGAGAGCGCTAGTACGCCTCCTCCTCCCACGTCTCGAGGTTCGTCTTGACGTCGCGCATGAACGGGGCCGCGTACGCGCCGTCGACGAGACGGTGGTCGTAGCTGAGGCAGAGGTTCATCATCGAGCGAATCGCGATCGAGTCGTTGCCGTACGGGTCGGTGACGACGACGGGCCGCTTGACGATTGCCTCGACATCGAGGATGCCGACCTGCGGCTGGTTGATGATCGGCGTTCCCGCGATGGCGCCGAAGCCGCCCGGGTTCGTGATCGTGAAGGTGCCCCCGTGCACCTCGTCGGGCAGGAGCTTCTTCGTACGAGCACGCTCGGCCAGGTCCTCGATCGCCCGAGCGATCCCGAGCAGGTTCTTCTCCTCGGCGTTGCGGATGACAGGGACGATGAGACCCTTGCCCTCCTCGAGCGCCACGGCGATGCCCAGGTTCACCGAGCGCTTGAGCACGATCTGCTCGTCGCGGATCTCCGCGTTGAGTCGCGGCCAGGTCTGGAGGGCGTCGACCACGGCACGGGCGATGAAGGCGAGGTAGGTAAGCCGCACGCCGTGCCGCGCTTCCGCCTCCCCCTTGAGCCGGCTCCGGATCCCGACGACCTTCGACATGTCGATCTCGAACACGGTCGTCACGTGCGCGGACGTGTGCACCGAGCGCACCATGTGCTCGGCGATGGCCCGCCGCATGACGCTCATGGGCTCGACCGTCTCGCCTGCCACAGGCTGCGCCTGTGGCAGGGCAGCCGGCGGCGGAGGGGGAGGCGGAGCAGGGGGAGGCGGAGCGGGCGGCGGCGGGGCAGGCCGTGTCGGCTCCCCCATCCCTACCTGGCCTGCCTCCTCTCTCGCCTTCATCGAGGCGTCAGCCTCGATGAAGGCGAGGATGTCCTTCTTGGTCACCCTGCCGCCGCGGCCGCTTCCGGGAACGGCCGAGACGTCGATCCCGTGCTCGGCCGCGATGCGAGCGACCACCGGGGAGACGAACGCGCGGCCTTCTGCATGCCCGTCTTCCTCGTCTCCCACCTCGGGTACGCGCTCGGCGGCCCCCGGCGCAGGCTCCGCGCGCTCCTCGCCCGTCGCGGACGGAGGGCCTGCCTCGGCGCGCGACGGCTCCGCCGCCTCTGTCGCGGCGTCCCAGCCTGCCGGGGCGGGCGAGGCCTCGGCCGCCGGCGCAGCCGTCTCCTGCCTGAGAACGGTGGCAAGCCGCGTTCCCACGTCGACCGTCTCGCCCTCCTGGACGAGGATCTCCCCGAGGACGCCCGACGCCGGGCTCGGAACCTCCGTGTCGACCTTGTCGGTCGAGATCTCCAGCAACGGCTCGTCCGCGGCGACGCTCTCGCCCTCGGACCTCAACCACTTCGTGATCGTTCCCTCGGAAACCGAGACGCCCATCTGGGGCATCACCACGTCGACGGTGGTTCCTGTGACCATGGAACGTCCTTCCTCGTCGTGTGGACTCTTCTCGTAGGCTACAGGCGTGGGCAGGACCTCAGACTGGCTGCGCGAGGAGCGCCGCCGCACGCTCGGCGACTGGGTGGCCCTCTGCCCGGAGTGCGGGCACGTGCAGCGCTACTTCGAGGCCCTCGAGGACGAGGTCGCGACCGTCTGCCCCACCTGCCGGGCGCAGCTCGTCAGCCGCTGTACGGCGTGCGGCGCGCGCATCGCCTCGGCCTTCGCCGTCGAGTGCGAGAGCTGCGGCGCTCCGCTGCGCCAGGGGACCCGCTTCGGCGTACGGATTCGTCGGGAGCGCTAGCCCCCTCTCAGCGGCTCTCGACGATCTCCGAGAAGTGGATCACCGTGATCGTGTCCTGCGGGCTCACGGCGCGGTTGTAGATCTGCGAGAGGAACTCGACGACCTCATCCGTCCTGCGCAGCTCCGGGTTGTCGTGCGTGATCTCCCGGGGCGAGAGCTCGCCCAGGCGCTTGACCTCGACCTTGTCGATGACCGCGTCGAAGATGAGCTCCCGGGGGCCGTAGCGCGTTCCCGCGAGCACCCGCACGATCATGCCCTTCTTGTACTTGAGGGACTTGTCTCCGAGGCGGATGGTCGCAGTCTTCCGCCGGCTTCGAAGCTGGTCGGCGACGATGGGCGAGTAGAAGTTGAGCGCGAAGGTGGGCATCGAATCTGCCGCGACGCGCGGATCATAGAGGTTCGTTCGGGAGTGCCAGCGCCTCGATCGCGCGCTCGGCCATCTCCCGCTCGCCTCGGTAGGCGAGGAGCCGCGGCGCCTCGGCGAGCGGAAGCCAGCGCGCGTCGGCGACCTCGTGCCGATGCTCGGGCGGGATGTCGCCGAGCCGTCCGCGCCTGTAGCGGAAGAGGTAGAAGCTCACCACCTTGAAGATGCGCTGCCCCTCCCAGGTGTAGACGTAGCGGACGTCGCCGAGCTTCTCCACGAGACGCGCCTCGACGCCCGTCTCCTCGCGGACCTCGCGCGCGGCCGCGACGTCCGGCCTCTCCCCTGCTCCGAGCAGCCCTTTCGGTAACGCCCACACGCCCTCCTTCCCGGACGGGCGGATGGCGGCGAGGCACCACGTCCCACGCAGACGCCGGACGACCACGCCGCCGGCCGAAAGCTCCCTCTTCCACGCGCGGTCGCTGCTCACCGGTGAACATCCTGGCACTCTCCTGCCCAGAGTGCCAACGTTGGACTTGCGCAGGCGGCGCCCTCTTGGATATCGTTCCGGCAGGTCGCAGTTTGGCACTCCAGCCGGTGGAGTGCCAGACCGCGGTCGAGGCTCGAAACAGCACAAGGAGGGAGCGGTACATGGATCTGCAGCCTCTGGGCGACCGCCTGATCGTGGAGGTCGTCGACGAGGAGGAGGTGCTCGCGAGCGGCATCGTCCTTCCGGATACGGCGAAGGAGAAGCCCCAGCGCGGTCGCGTGCTCGCCGTCGGCCCCGGTCCCCGGGACGAGGACGGCAACTACGTGAAGATGGAGCTCGAGGAGGGCGACGAGATCATCTTCTCCAAGTACGGCGGGACCGAGATCAAGCTCGGGACCGACGACTACCTGATCCTGCGCGAGTCGGACGTCCTCGCCAAGGTCGTGAGCACCAGGGCGAAGAAGTCCAAGAAGGCCGCCTAGGCAACCGACGGAGGGAAAGCACGAATGGCACACAAGGAGCTGAAGTTCGACGAGGAGGCGCGGCGCGCGCTCGAGCGCGGCGTCAACACCGTCGCGAACGCGGTCAAGGTCACACTTGGCCCGAAAGGCCGGTACGTCGTCCTCGACAAGAAGTTCGGCGCGCCCACGATCACGAACGACGGCGTCACCATCGCGCGCGAGATCGAGGTCGAGGACATGTTCGAAAACCAGGGCGCGCAGCTCGTCCGCGAGGTCGCGACGGCGACGAACGACGTCGCCGGGGACGGCACGACGACGGCGACGCTGCTCGCGCAGGCGATCACCCGCGAGGGGCTGAAGAACGTCGCCGCCGGCGCCAACCCGATGGCGCTCAAGCGTGGCATCGAGAAGGCGGTCGGCTGG
>CAZCIJ010000002.1:0-35943 GCA_964498265.1 uncultured Gaiellales bacterium
CCTACGACGTCATGAGCTCCAAGCACATCCGCGCCGACTTCAACTTCGCCTGGCCCACCGCGGAGGTCGCGGTGATGGGACCCGAGGGCGCCGTCAACATCGTGTTTCGGAGGGAGCTCGAGCAGGCCGAAGACCCCGACGCGCGCCGGGCCGAGCTGATCGGCGAGTACCGGGCGCAGTTCGCGAACCCGTACACAGCGGCGGAGCGCGGCTACATCGACGACGTGATCGAGCCACGGAGGACGAGGCCGGTGCTGATCGACGCCCTCGAGACGGCGCTTGGCAAGCGCGAGCGCCGCCCGCCGCGCAAGCACGGGAACATCCCTCTGTAACCCGACGAGCGGGAGCGCGTCGTCCCGCCCGGGCGAGGCAAGCCTCGCCCCTACGACGCCCCTGGTGAGCTCCTGCCCGTCCGGCAGCTGTGCGTCAAACCTGGGCCGCGAGCTCGCGTTCGTTCCCAAGCTCGGCGAGGAACGCCTCGACGACGAGCGGGTCGAACTGCGTTCCCGCGCACCGCTCGAGCTCGGTGAGCGCGTCGGCCACGCTCATCCGCGGTCGCCAGGCCTGATCGGTCGTCATCGCCTCGTACGCGTCGGCGACGAAGAGGATGCGGGAGCACAGCGGGATCCGCTCGCCGGCGAGCCGCTCGGGGTAGCCGTCGCCGTCCCAGCGCTCGTGGTGATGCAGGACCCAGGTCGCGATCGCGTCGATGCCCAGGGAGTCGAGGATCTGGTAGCCGATCTGCGGGTGCCGCTCGAGCGCCTGCCGCTCCTCGTGGGTCAGCGGACCCGGCTTCGAGAGGAGGTCGTCGGGGATCGCGAGCTTGCCGATGTCGTTGAGCGTCCCGGCGACGCGAATCAGCTCGACGTGCTCCGGCGAGCACCCCATCCTCCGCGCGACGCTCGCAGCGAGATGGCCGACGGCGCTGGCCTTCCCCGGCGTGACGATGCCCCGCTCGGTCGCCGCCTTGGCGAGCGCGGAGGTCGCGCGCAGGAACGCTGACCGAGCGCCCTCGGGCGCGGCCGGGCCAAGGTCCCACGGCGCCGTGACGTCGGTGCTGTAGGCGCGCACGCAGTTCTTGCCGTCCGCCTTGGCCCAGTAGAGGGCGACGTCCGCGATGTGGACGAACTCGGCGCGGTCGACCGTGTGCGCGGGGTAGATCGCGATTCCCGCCGATGCCGTGACCGGACGGCCGTGACCGTACTCGCCCGCCGCGACCCGTTCGAGCACGTGCTCTGCGATCCGTCCGGCATCCGCCTCGTCGCATCCGGGAAGCACGAGAGCGAACTCGTCGCCGCCGACACGGAACCCTTCCCCGTCGTGCCGGATGCAGCTCGCAACCTCGATGAGGACCTGGTCGCCGACCAGGTGGCCGAAGCGGTCGTTGATCCGCTTGAAGTCGTCGACGTCGAGCAGGCACAGGGCGAGCGTGCTGCCGCGCCGGCGAGCATCGTGGAGGTCGGACTCCAGCCGCTCGGCGAACGCACGATCGTTCCCGAGACCGGTGAGCCGGTCCGTGAGCGCCAGTCGATGCGCCTCCGCAGAGGCCTGCAGCGAGCGTCGATAGACGAGGATGGCGACGACCGGCGCCACGAGAGCCGCCGCGAGCAGCAACGCGCTCTTCGATGCGATGAAGGCCCAGATCACGACCGCGAGCACGCACGAGCCCGCGAGCATCGAGAGTCCGAGCCAGCCATAGGCTCTGCGGCCACGCCCAGAGAGGCTGGCCGGCCTCTTGAATCGGCCAAGGACGGTCACGAGTGCCCGGTGGTTGACGGTGAGGCGTCCTTCCGGACGCCCTCGTCGCAGTATGGCGCGGTCGAACGAGCGGTCGTATCACCCGAACGGGTGATGGAGCTGTCAGGAGTCGGTAAGAATTTCGATCCCTGCCTCGGCGAGCGGCCGGCGCGCCCATGCGAACCGCTCCCCGTACCAATCCGAGAGGGGCGAGACCATGACGCCGGCACCTCCGGACGAGGAGTGGATGAACCAGCCGTTGCCCAGGCTGATGCCCATGTGCCCGATCTGCGCGGGCTTCGACTTGGGCCCCTTCTCCCCGAAGAAGACGATGTCGGCTGGTTGGATCGCGTCACGAGCGATCCGCTGGTCCGGCTGGACCTCGGCGCTCATCGCATAGGTCGTCCTCCCGCGAAGCGTCTCTGCGAGCAGGGGCGCGTCCGGGTACGGCTCGAGCTTGTAGACGCGCCAGACGAAGCCCGAGCAGTCGAATCCCCCTGGAGCCTTCCCGTCGAGGAGCGTCTGCACCTTCTCAGAGGATCCGGCCCACACGTAGGGATGGCCGAGGAAGCTGACCGCGCGGGTGAGGATGCGGCGCTGCCAGTCGCTCAGCTCGGGAAGCACGAACGACTCGGCGTTCGCCGACGCGTTGCCGAGCTCCCAGCCGTCCTCGAGCGCGAGCACGCGGGCGACCGAATAGGCCGTCTCCGCGCGCGTGACGGGCTCCGTCGGGCCGAGCTCGAGGGTCTCGTCGGCGTGATTCGTCCGCAAGTGGATCATGTGCGCGACGATCTCCGTGCCCGCCCGTTTCGCGGGCTGCAGCCCAGCGGCGGCGAGCTCCCGGCGGAAGCGCCTCGCCGCCTCCCCGAGACCGGCGTGGCGCACGAGCGCCGCGTGCAGCTCGGCCACGGTCACCGAGCGTGCCGGATCGCCCCCGATCGTCACCGAGCTTCCGAGCCCGGCAAGCACGTCGGCGAGCTCGCCCCTCGTGAGCGGATCGTCGGGACGCAACTCGGCGACGCTCGGAGCCATCAGGCCCGCGGCGACGACCGCCTCGATCTCCGTCTGCGCCCACGACGTCGCAGGTGCGGGTGCGGCGGGTGCCGCAGCAGCGGGGAGAGCGAGCATGCCGAGGCAGGCTGCGAGGACGGCGAGCTGGCGCATGCCACGTCCGTATCGTCCGAGCCGCGCCGAAGCTTTAGCCTGCGCTCGTGCGAGTCGAGATCAGCCCAGCGCCCTCGGAGCTCGAGCGCGCAGCCATCGAGCGAGCGCTCGCCTCGGTCGGAATCGCGCTCCGCCCCCGCGAGCCCGGCGAGTGGTGGAGGCGGGGGAACGAGGAGAGCGTGCTCTCCGAGGAGGGCTCCCCGGCCCCAGCGCTCGAGGAGGATCGGCGTCGCTACGAGAGCTCGAGCTCGTAGGGCTCGACGAGCAGCCACGGCGCGAAGCCGAGCCGGCGGTAGAGACGGATCGCGGGCGTGTCGTAGGGGGCCACCGACAGGCGAAGCTCGTCTCCCGGATGCTCTCGCCAGTATGCGTCGATCACCGTGCTGAAGAGGTAGCCGCCGACGCCGAGGCCGCGCTCCTCGGATGCCACGTCGACGTGCGAGATCCAGCGGGAGGCTGGCTCGAGATGGACGAAGGCCACGACCGTCGCTGCCCGCTCGGCGACGTACACCTCGCCCACGTCGAGCCAGTGCCGCCAGACCTCCTCGGAGCGCCGTCCCGAGGGGAAGCTCTCACGGTAGAGGTGGTAGACGCGGTCGGCGTCCTTGTCGGACCCGAGGCGCACGTCGATGCCGGGCGGCGCAGGGCCGGCCGGCCGATGCTCGGCGGGCCGCAGACGGTAGACCGCGTCGAGCCCGTTCGCCGGTCGGAAGCCCTTGCGCTCCAGGAGCAGGCGGCCGCCGAGGTTGTGCGGGCCGACTGCGGCAGAGATCCAGCCCGCACGGTACTCGAGCCCCATCGCCATCGCGGCCTCGAGAAGGGCCGTGCCCATCTTCTGTCCGCGGAAGGGCGGCGCGACGACCGGGCCGACGAGCGTCGCCTGGCGGTGGAGCCCGATGCCCCCGAAGGCGGCCACCTGCCCCTCCTCCTCGATGACGCGGAGCGTAGCGAAGGCCGGGACGTCCCAGGCCTCGAGCTCGCCGTCGAGATCCGCGCGCGTCAGCCAGAGCGGGCTGCCGAGCTGGTCCTCCGGCCGGGCGAGCGCCCGGCGCGAGAGAGTCAGGAGCGCGTCTCTGTCCTCCTCGCGGAAGCCGCGCAAGCTGATGGACATCTCGTTCTCACGATACGCCGCAGGTGCGATGATCAGGTCAATGCTCTCGACCTAAGTGGTCAGACGTGCGCGAGCCCGTCCGGTTTGTCGGGCGCGTCGGTTGCGCCCACGGCAAGCGTCTTGGAACTCCTAGGCGGGCTGGCGGCGTCGCAGCAGCGTCGGCGCATGCCAGGCGTACTCGAGGCCGGACGCGAGCGTGAACACCAGCGCGATCAGCAGAGCCCACCAGGCGACGTCGTCGCTGAACGCTCCGCCTGCGGCGAGGCCTCCGAGCGTCACGGCGATCCCTTGCAGCCACGTCTTCAGCTTGGAGAGATCGCGCGCCGCGACGACCACGCCGCGCTCGAGCGCGGCCTGGCGCAGGCCAGAGACCAGGAACTCGCGCGCCACGATGGTGGCGACCATCCACGCGGGGAGCACTGGAACGAGAACGATCATCGCCGCGACGACGAGGATCTTGTCCGCGACCGGGTCGAGGATCTTCCCGAGGTCGGTGCTGGTTCCGGCGCGTCTCGCCAGCCAGCCGTCGACCTGGTCGGTGAGCATCGCGAGCGCGAAGACGGCCGTTGCCCAGTAGGCGTGGTTTCCGAAGTCCCACGAGAACAGGACGATCACGACGGGCACCGCCAGGGCGCGCCCGACGGTCAGCTGGTCGGCGAGCGTCACACCAGTGAGAATACGCCCGTCCGTGGCCCGCTTCCGCAAAGTCCTCGTAGCCAACCGCGGCGAGATCGCCATCCGCGCCTTCCGCGCACTGCGGGAGCTCGGGATCGGAACCGTCGCGGTCTACTCGGACGTCGACCGCTCGGCCCCGCACGTTCGGAGCGCCGACGAGGCCTACCTCGTGGGCCCGGGGCCTGCGGCCGAGAGCTACCTCGCGCCGCGGCGCATCATCGAGACCGCCCTGGCGGCGGGCGCCGACGCGATCCACCCCGGGTACGGATTCCTCGCCGAGAACGCCGAGTTCGCGCGAGCCGTCGGCGATGCCGGGCTCGTCTGGATCGGCCCGCCTCCAGAAGCCATCGAAGCGATGGGCTCGAAGACCTCCGGTCGCGAGCTGATGGCGAGCGCCGGCGTCCCCATCGTCCCCGGAACGACTGAGCCGGTCGAGTCGGTCGCCGAGCTCCGACGCCTCGGCGCCGAGCTCGGCTGGCCCCTGGCGATCAAGGCAGCCGCCGGCGGAGGCGGGAAGGGCCTCAAGGTCGCGCGCGCACCTGAGCAGGTCGAGCGGGCATTCCGCTCAGCGCAGCGCGAGGGCGAGGCGTACTTCTCCGACCCGACGGTCTACGTGGAGCGGTACATCGAGGATCCACGCCACGTCGAGCTGCAGGTGCTCGCCGACGCGCACGGGGCGGTCGTCCACCTCGGCGAGCGCGACTGCACGATCCAGCGCCGGCATCAGAAGCTCATCGAGGAGACGCCCTCTCCCGCGGTCGACTCCGTGCTGCGCGAGCGGATCGGCCAGGTCGCCGTGGACGCGGCGCGCGCCGTCGGCTACCGGAGCGCCGGAACGATCGAGGGCCTCCTCGACCGCGAGGGGAGCTACTACTTCCTCGAGATGAACACCCGTATCCAGGTCGAGCACCCCGTCACCGAGATGGTCACCGGGATCGACCTCGTGCGGGAGCAGGTCAGGATCGCGGAAGGCGAGCCCCTCTCGTTCCGCCAGGAGGACGTGCGGGTCCTCGGCCATGCCATCGAATGCAGGATCAACGCCGAGGACGCGGCGGGCGGGTTCCTCCCCAGCCCCGGCGTGATCACCCGCTACCGGGAGCCCTCGGGGCCGGGCGTCCGCGTGGACTCGGGCGTCGCGGAAGGATCCGAGGTCGTGGCGCTCTACGACCCGCTCGTCGCGAAGCTGATCGTCTGGGACCGCGACCGCGAGGCGGCCCGGCTCCGCATGCTGCGCGCGCTCGACGAGTTCGTGATCGAGGGCGTATCCACGCTCATCGGCTTCCACAAGGCCCTGCTCTCGCACCCGTGCTTCGTCGAGGGCGCGACCTGCGCCGGGCTCGTCGAGAGCGAGCTGATGGCGCTCCGGGCAGCCGAGCTGACGCCTCCGCCACGAGATGCCGACGGCCGGAGGACGGAGCGCATCCGCGGCCGGCGTGTCCTCGCCGAGGTCGACGGGAAACGTTTCGACGTGCTGGTGGCCGTCCCCGAGCCCCCCCACGCCGAGCTTGCGCGCAGGCGGCGCGAGCGCGCATCCGCTGCCGGTCGAGCGCCAGGCGCGGAGAGCGTGGTCTCTCCCATGCAGGGGACGGTCCTCGCGGTCGACGTGGACGAGGGCGACGAGGTCGCCGAGGGTCAGGTCATCTGCGTCGTCGAGGCGATGAAGATGGAGAACGAGATCACGGCGCACCGTCGCGGGGTGGTCACGGCGCTCTCGGTCTCGCCCGGACAGCCGGTCCAGACCGGCCAGGTGATCTGCGTCGTTTCACAGGACGATTGATCGCTGCACGATCAATCCTGCCCCTAGCGCACGATCCTCGCCGCGAGCTCGGGAGGGCACTCGCCCTCGAGCACGAGTCGACAAGCGAGATCCATGTCGAGCGAGGCCTCGCCGGCGAGCTCCTCGGCGAGCGCCTCGGAATACCCTGCTGCGACCAGACGGTAGAAGCGCCAGCGCCAGGCGGCCGCCGCGTCGATGTGGCTGGGATCGCTGTCCATGTCGACTCCTTCGTGAGCCGTCGAGCAGACAATCCCGCTCCGGCCCGAACCTTACGCTCGGCGCCGCCGATCCGAGCCGAGGAGGTTCCGAAGCCGTACCCTGAGAGCCGTGCGAGTCCACGTGCGTCTCTTCGCCGCCCTGCGCGAGCGGGCCGGCGTGGCCGAGCGGGAGCTCGAGCTGCCGGACGGCGCCTCGGTCGCCGACGTCTGGGCCGAGCTTCCCGAGCTCGGGACCGTCCCCGAGGGCCTGCTGTACGCCCTCAACCGGGAGTACGTCGACCCGGACCGGCGGCTGGCCGACGGGGACGAGCTCGCTCTCATCCCGCCGGTCTCGGGAGGCGCCTTCCGCCTCTCCGAATCCCCGATCGACCTCGCAGCCGTCGTCGCCGAGGTCGCCGACGACCGGGCAGGCGCGATCGCGACGTTCGTCGGTACGACCCGCGCCCAGTCTCGCGGGCGCACGGTGACGCATCTCGAGTACGAGGCCTACGAGGGCATGGCCGAGCAGGAGATGGAGAGGATCGCAGACGAGCTGCTGACGCGCTACGAGCTCTGCTCGATCGCGATCACGCACCGGCTCGGCACGGTCGCCATCGGCGAGACGAGCGTCGTCATCGCCGTCTCGGCGCCGCATCGGGCCGACGCGCTCGCCGCCTGCAAGGATGCGATCGACACGCTCAAGGAGACGGTGCCCCTCTGGAAGAAGGAGGTCTACGAGGGCGGGGAGGAGTGGATCGGCCGGGGGAGTTAACATGGGGGAACCCCTCCCCCACGGACCCCCTCCTTTCGCGCGCTCCTGATTGTTCCAGCGGCCAGCGGAGCCGGCAGCTCGAGAGCCGCGTCTCCGGGGTTGCCTGTCGGTTGACGGGCCTCCCGCCCGCGTCGAAACCAGAGGTACCGGCGGCGCATCCTTGCGGCCCAGATCCTGGAGAATCTGTCACGACGTCACGAGTTTCCGCCACAGCTAAGGGCTAGCGCGAGTCGAAGCGTGGCGGCCTGCGGGCGCACGGCCGAGGATCGTCCCGCCCGCTCCCGTACGATCTAGTCATGTCGGACGGCACGAGCTCGCTGCGCACCCTCCCCTCCGTGGACCGGCTGCTCGCCGAGGAGCGGGTGGCGGCCCAGGTCGAGCGCCACGGCAGGCAGCTCGTCCTCCGGGCCGTCCGCGACGCGCTGGAGCGCGCCCGGGCGGACCTGCTGGCCGGCGCCCCGGACGGCGAGATCGACGTCGTCGCGCGTGTCGAGGAGGAGCTCGCGCGCGCCACCTCTCCCCGCCTGCGCCGGGTCGTCAACGCCACGGGCGTCGTCGTACACACGAACCTCGGTCGAGCCCCCTTGCCGGAGGCGGCGCTCGAGCGCGTCCTCGAGGTGGGGCGCTCGTACTCCAACCTCGAGTACGACCTGGAAGCGGGAGCCCGCGGCTCGCGCCAATCGCATCTGGACGAGCGCCTCCGCCGGCTCACCGGAGCCGAGGCGGCGCTCGTCGTCAACAACAACGCGGGCGCCGTGCTGCTCGCCCTCGCGGCACTCGCCGACGGGCGCGAGGTGCTCGTCTCCAGAGGCGAGCTCGTCGAGATCGGCGACGGCTTCCGCATACCCGAGGTCCTCGCCCGCTCGGGCGCGCGCCTCGTCGAGGTGGGGACGACGAACCGCACGCGCATCTCCGACTACGAACGGGCCATCGGGGACGAGAGCGCCGTCATCCTGCGAGTCCACCAGTCGAACTTCCGCATCGTCGGCTTCACCGAGCTGCCGCCGCTCGCCGAGCTCGCGCGGCTCGCCGGCGAGCGCGGGCTCGCGCTGGTCGACGACCTGGGCTCGGGGGCGCTCGTCCCGCTCGGGGACGAGCCCACGGCTCGCGCCAGCCTGACCGCTGGGGCGCAGCTCGTCTGCTTCTCCGGCGACAAGCTGCTCGGCGGCCCCCAGGCCGGGATCGTCGTGGGGCGCGGCGACCTCGTCGAGCGTCTGCGCAGGCATCCCCTGCAGCGCGCCTTGCGAGCCGACAAGCTCACGCTCGCCGCCCTCGAGGGCACCCTGTCGCTCTACGGCTCCGAGCAGGTGCGCTCGCTCGTGCCCGTGCTCGCGTACCTCTCCGAGCCCGCGGAGCAGGTGCGGGCCCGCGCCGAGCGGCTGGCCGGGCTCACGGGCGGGCACGTCGAGCCGACGAGCGCCCGCGTCGGAGGGGGCGCGCTGCCGCTCGCCGAGATCGCGAGCTTCGCCTGCGCCGTGGAGGAGGAGCTGGCCGCGCCCCTGCGCGCCGCCGAGCCGCCCGTCGTCGGCATCGTCCGCGACGGTCAGCTCCTGCTCGACTGCCGGACGGTCGCGGACGCCGAGGTCGAGGAGGTCGCGCGCGCCGTGGCGACGCAGCGTGGGCGCGCCTCTCGGGCCGAGCCCGGCTCTTCCTCTCAGGCGTCCAGCGCGCACGCGACCTGAGCATGCCGCTCACGGTTGGCACCGCAGGTCACATCGACCACGGAAAGACGTGGCTCGTCGAGGCGCTGACGGGCAAGAACACCGACCGCCTGCCCGAGGAGCAGAGGCGAGGGATCTCGATCGACCTCGGCTACGCGCCGCTCGAGCTGCCCGACGGTCGCCTTCTATCGGTCGTCGACGTTCCGGGCCACGAGCGCTTCGTGCGCACCATGGTCGCCGGCGCGACCGGCATCGACCTCTTCCTGCTCGTGATCGACGCCGGGGAAGGAGCCCGGCCTCAGACCTACGAGCACCTGGCGATCGTCCGACTGCTCGGGATCGAGCACGGCGTCGTGGCCATCACGAAGATCGACGCCGCCGAGCCGGAGACGCGTCAGCTGGCGGTCGAGGAAGCCCGCGAGCTCGTTCCCGGTGCGCCGGTCGTCGAGACGAGCGCTCGCACAGGCGAGGGTCTCGACGAGCTGGTCGGCGCTCTCGGAGCGGTCGCCGACCGCGTGGAGCGGAGACCCGCGCTGGCCGCGACGCGCCTGTTCGTCGACCGCTCGTTCAGCCTCCACGGGATCGGCACCGTCGTGACCGGAACGCTCTGGTCGGGATCGCTCGGCGAGGGAGACGAGCTGCTCGTCGCCCCCGCCGGTCTGCCCGTGCGCGTGCGGAGCGTTCAAGTGCACGACCGGCCGGTGACGCGCGCGCAAGCGGGCCAGCGAGTCGCCGTCTCGCTGCCGGGGCTCGAGCGCACGCGCCTGCACCGGGGCGACGCGCTGGTCGCCCCGGATGCATACCCGCCGAGCTACAGGCTCGACGTGCTACTGGACGAGCTCGAGGCGCTGCCCGACCGGATGCGGCTCCACGTCCACCACGGTACCGCCGAGCATCACGCGAGGCTCGTGCGCGTCGGCGAGCGCTACGCGCAGCTCCGCCTCGACACGCCGGCGGTGGCGGCGCGCGGCGACCGCGTCGTCCTGCGCGAGCGGACGACCGTCGGAGGCGGCGTCGTCCTCGACCCCGCCCCGCCGCGCCGTCCCAGCGAGGAGCGCCTGACTCTGCTCGAGCGCGGCGATCCCGTGTCGATCGTCGCTGCGGCGCTCGCTGCGGCGAGCGAGCCGGTCTCGCGCGCCGACCTCGCCCGTCGCGCGCTCCTCCCACCCGCGGAGCTCGACGAGGGGCTCGCGGGGGCGGTCGAGGTCGGCGGCTGGTACCTGAGCGAGGAGCGGCTCGAGGAGCTGCGCGCCCGCGTGGCCCGCGCGCTCGCAGAGCGCGCCGCGAGCTCGCCGCTCGATCCGGGCATCCCGCTCGCGGCGTTGCTGCCGCAACGGCCGTGGGCGTCGGCGATCATCCCGCTGCTGCCGCTCGAGCGCCGGGGCGCGAAGGCCTACGCACCCGGGGCGAGCGCCAGCCTCGGTGAGCAGGCCGATGCGGCCGCCCAGCTCGAGGACGACCTCGCCGGTGCGGGCTTCTCCCCCGTGAAACCGGGTACACGCGAGCTCGCGACGTTCCTCGAGCAGGAGGGGAAGCTCGTGCGGCTCGGCGACGGCTCGGCGATCTCGTCCAGAGCCTACGAGGAGGCACGCAGACTGCTGCTCGAGGAATGCGAGGCGCGGGGCGCGATCACGCTCGCCGGCTTCCGCGACCTCCTCGGCTCGAGCCGGAAGACAGCTCAGCTCATCCTCGAGCGGTTCGACGTCGACGGCCTCACCCGGCGGCAGGGCGACCAGCGGGTGCTCCGCCGCAGGGCGCGCGCGGGCGCCTGACAGGGCGACGGCCCCGCTCGGGGGGACGGGGCCGCCTCTGCCTCACCAGGCCAGCCGCCTGTGGGGGCGCGCGCGGCCGGCGAGGGGGATGGGGTGAGGGCCCGGCCATTCTCAGGGGGCAGCGCGCGGACATGGGCTTCCGACTGGTGAACGACCGGTGACGACGTACCGAAGCCCGACGCGGTCGCTCCGGCGCCTCCGCCGGGGCGGGCCCAGTCCCTATCATCGTCGGGATGCGCGCGCAGGGGCTCCTGGTGACGACCCTGGCGCTCCTGGCCGCCCTCGGCGTCGCCGCGCCCGCCGTCGCATCCCGCCTGCCGGCGCTCGCGCCCGCTCCGGACGACGCCCTGACACAGGCGCTCGCACGCGGCGAGCTAACCGAGGCGCAGTACGCGCTCGAGCGCGCCGCGTCGGTCTTCCACCGGCCCTCGGCCCGCTTCCGCGGTCGCACCGCGCAGGCCGATCCGCATGCTGCGACCCCGATCCTTCGCGATCTCGCGGTTCGCGCCGGGCAGCTGGATCCAGCCGGGCGGGCGCGCGCCGAGGCGCTGCTCGCGCGCCCCACGGACGGCGCGGACGACCTCCTCGGCGACGGCTATACGGTCGAGCCGGCCCCGCCCGCATGCAACGAGCGCGTCTGCGTGCACTGGGTGGCGACCGGACCCGACGCCCCGCCGGGCGCCGACACGGACGGGAACGGCCGCCCGGACCACGTGGACACGACCTTGCGGACGATGGACGAGGTCTGGCAGCGGGAGGTCGTCGAGCTCGGGTACCGGCCGCCGAAGGACGATTCCGCCTCGCCCAACCACGGTCCCGACGGTCGGATCGACGTGTACCTGAAGGACATCGGCCCGGTGTACGGCTACTGCACGACAGACGACCCAGGCGCAGCGCTGACACCGAGCGGGCCGTGGGACGTGTCCGCCTACTGCGTGCTCGACAACGACTACGCGCTGCTGCAGTTCCCGACGAGCGCGACGAGCCTGGCGGCGCTGCAGGTTACGGTGGCGCACGAGTTCTTCCATGCCGTGCAGTTCGGCTACGACTTCCTCGAGGACCTGTGGATGCTCGAGGGGACGGCCGTCTGGATGGAGGACGAGGTCTACGACGACGTCAACGACAACTACCAGTACCTCGATCGGAGCCCGTTCTCCCACCCGAACGTCCCGCTCGACCTCGCCGTTCGCGACTCGTCCGAGCTCTCCGGCTTCGTCTACGGCTCCTTCGTCTTCTTCCGCTTCCTCTCGGAGCGGATGGGAGGGCCGGACCTCATCCGGCGAGCCTGGGAGTTCGCAGACGGAAGCCCCGGCGCGCCCGACCAGTTCTCGCTGCAGGCGATCGACTCCGCGCTGCGCGAGCGCGGCTCGAGCGCTCGTGCCGCCTTCGCGACCTTCGGCGCGGTGAACGCCATGCCGATGCGGTTCTACGAGGAGGGAACGAGCTATCCAACGCCGCCGGTCGGCGCTCTGCGAACGCTCTCTCCTCGACGCCAGACCGCGACAGGTCGAGCGAAGCTCGACCACCTGACCACCTGGTACGGGCTCTTCAGGCCCGGCGCCCGCGTACCGAAGGGCTCGAAGCTCCGCATCACGCTCGACCTTCCGGCTCGCTCCCGCGGAAGCGAGGCGGCGGTCGTGGTCGCCCGCCACACAGGCCTGCCGAAGATCCTTCCCGTCAAGCTCAACGCGAAGGGTGACGGAGCGCGCACCGTCACCGCCTTCGACGCGCGGTCGATCAAGAGCGTCCGGCTCATTCTCTCGAACGCGAGCAGCCGATCCGTCTGCGGTCAGGGGCTGCCGTTCTCCTGCCTCGGCCTCCCGCTCGACGACGCCCAGGCGTACCGCTACACGGCGCGCCTTCTCCCCCCGTCGTAGCCGTTACGCTGGCTTCGGAGCGGCACGGGCCCGGTGGCCCAGCCGGTCTTCAAAACCGGTACGGTCGTGCAGCCCACGGCTAGGTAGGTTCGACTCCTGCGCCGCTCCGTACTCCAGACGCGCATGACCTACGCGGCGACGCTGATTAGCCCGGCCTCGCACATCGTCTATGCCATCCTGACCGACGCTGGCCTTGCCAAGCTCCACGAGGCGGCGCAAAGCCATTTCGCGCAGGTCGAGGCGCTCTTCACCGCTCGGTTCGACGAGCGTGAGCTGACCACCGTCGCCGAGCTGCTTGGACGCCTTGGCGAGGACGGTTCCCTCGGCTGCGAGCCCGGGGCCTGGCGGCCCGCTGCTGCTCGAGCGCGCCCGGCTCCTCGAACGGGCGCGGCCCGGGTCGGGACCATCACCGCGGGCGAGCGAGGAGACGAAGTCCTTCCGCGATCGCGACCGCGGCTCAGAGCGCGGGCAGGACCTCGCGAGCGAGCAGCGCGAGCGAGCGCATGACGTCCCGGTGCGGCATGCCCGGCCAGGCGATCCGGCAGAGCACCTCGTCGACGCCGAGCCGGCGGCAATGGTCCTGGAGGAGGCGCACGCTGGTCTCCGGTGAACCGATCACGAAGCGGCCTCCGGCGGCGAGCTCCGCGAAAGCCCTGCGGAGCGTGTCCGTCGGCGGCAGGACATCGCTCTGGCCCCATTCGACGTAGGCGTCGTACTTCGGGGCGAGGTACGGTCGCGCGAGGTCGAACGCGGCGTCGTCGGTCTCGGCGACGCAGACCTCCTTGACGATCGGTAGTCCGTCGACGGAAGGTCGGCCCGCGCGCCGGCGCTCCTCGCGGTAGATCGCCACCTGCCGCTCAAGCTCGTCGAGGCGGACGTGAGGATTGATCAGCCAGGCGTCGCCCAGTCGTGCGGCCCGCCGGACAGCCGCGTCCGAGTTGGCGGCGATCCAGATCGGCGGCATGCGCTCGGGGACGAGGCTTAGCCTCGCGCCGCTCAGGCGATAGCCGTGACCCTCGGCCGACACCGAATCCCCGGCGAGCAGCCGCTTCAGGACGTCGAGCTTGGCCTCGAACAGGCGCCCGCGGCCGCCCTCGACGCCGAAGGCGGCGTTCTCGACGGCCCGATAGCCAAGTCCGACTCCCACGACGAGCCGCCCGCCCGAGAGGGCGTCGAGCGTCGCGAGGTTCTCCGCCGCCTCGAGTGGGTTGAGGAGCGGAAGGAGGAGGATCCCTGTGCCGATCCGCATCGGGCCCGTCTCGGCTGCCAGCCGAGCCAGCAACGGGACGCTCTGGAGCATCTGGTAGGGGTGGGAGAGGAAGTGCTGCCCGACAAGCACGGCCGAGAAGCCCGCCTCGCGCGCGAACGCGACCTCTTCGAGGTGCTCGCGGACAGCATCTGCGGGCCGGAACCCCGGCGGGTGCTGGCTGGCGAGAAAGAGCCCGAGCCGGAGGCCGGACCTTCGCGCCGATCCGCCGTCAGGATCGCCGGCGCCGATCGTCTGTCTTCTCTCTTCGCTCGGACGGATGACCGTTGCGTTGCATTCCGTCAAGGAGGCGCTTCTGCCGGGACCTGCGACGGAGGAGCGGGCCGAGTTGTGAGCGCGGCGCCGGCTCCTGCTTGCGGGCGCTCCGGGTTAGGCGAGCAATTCTATGCATCCGCGATCGATGGGCGGCCGATACGGCTGGCTGAGCCGTCGGCCGTTCTTCTGGGGATCCCGGAGAATGGGAGAACCGCTGGCGGCCCATCGGTGCCGCCGGCGCGCCGAAGCCGAAGGCCGAGCCCTGGGGCCGGTCAAGACGGTTGTGCGATCATCGCGGGATGGGTCGGAGGCGTTCGATTCGCAGCATGCTGTTCGCCCCAGGCAACCACCCGCGACGGCTGGCGAAGGTCGGGACGGTCGGATCCGACGCGGTCATCCTCGACCTCGAGGACGCGGTACCGGCCGCCGAGAAGGTCGCAGCCCGCGCGATCGTGCGTGGCTCGCTGCCGAGCGTCGGGACGGCGTCGCTGCGCTACGTGCGCGTCAACGCGCTGGAGACGGGGCTCACCTTCGACGACATGGCCTCCGTGGTCTGCGGGGACCTCGAGGGCATCGTCGTGCCCAAGGTCGAGAGGGTCGAGGACCTGACCGTCGTGGAGCAGCGCCTCGGGGAGCTCGAGCGGGCGGCCGGCCTGCAGGAGGGACACGTCGACCTGCTGCCGCTCGTGGAGACCGCGAAGGGCATCCTCGCCGTCGCCGACGTCGCCGCCGCGGCTGCAGCCGGTGGCCGAGTGCGCAAGATCGGCTTCGGCGCGGCCGACTTTCGCAAGGACGTAGCCACAGGTTTCGGCCCGGTGCTTTGGAACCCCGACGGGATGGAGCTGCTCGCCGCGCGCTCGCAGATCGTGCTCGCCTCCCGGGCGGCCGGCCTGCTCCCGCCGCTGGACACGGCCTGGCTCGACGTCCGCGACCTCGCCGGCCTCGAGGAAGACGCGCGCACGGGCCAGCGAATCGGCTTCGACAGCAAGATGGCGATCCACCCCGACCAGCTGGACGTCATCCACGCGGTGTTCACGCCCAGCGAGGAGGACATCGCGCGCGCCCGGCGCATCGTCGACGCCTTCGAGGCCGCGGAAGCCACAGGCTCAGCCGCCATCGTCGTCGACGGGCAACTCGTCGACTACCCGATCGTCGCCAAGGCTCGATCGGTGCTGGAGCACGCCGGCGGCTGCACGTAGGGGCGACGGCGCGAACGCTGGGATCTCGATGGTCGAAGGCTTCACGGAGGCAGACTCGACACTGGCGAGGCGACGATCCACGTCCGCCACGCCGGCAGCGGCCCGCCGCTGCGCCCTGAGCGGGTTGCCCGGCGGCCGCTGCCTCCGCGGAGTCCGTCCCTCGCGCGCCCCGCGCATGGCGCGCGCCGGCCGCTCAGCCGGTCGAGCACGATAGCCTGACCGCATCCCGTTGTTCGACTCGCTGACACGGAGCCCCGACCGGAACGTACCGGCAGCGGAGCCGGCGGTTCCTTCCCCCGAGGAGATGATCGCGCGTGCGCAGGCGCTCATGCCACGCCTCGTCGAGCGGGAGGCCGAGACCGAGGAGCTCACGTACTACCCGCCCGCCACGCACCGCGACCTCCTGGAAGGAGGCTTCTACCGCATCCTCGTTCCGCGTCGGTTCGGCGGCTACGAGCTCGACTGCCCGACCTATGTCCGCGTCTTGATCACGCTCGCGAGCGGGTGTCCCTCCACAGCGTGGTCATATGGACTTCCAGCGAGCCATGCACTGATGATCGGCGCCTGGTTCGGCGCCGAAGCCCAGGCCGAGCTCTTCGGCACCGAGAACTTCCTCTGCGCCGCCGTCGCGGATCCGCGGACCACGGCCCGGCGAACGTCAACGGGGTGGATCCTGAACGGAACCCAAGCGTACGCGTCGGGCTCCCCGTACGCCACGCACTTCATGGGACAGGCCTACGTGGACCGTGGCGATACGGACGGCGCTGCCGAGCGCCCGCTCCTCTACATCGTGCCTCGCCGCGACTGGAGCCGCCTCGACGACTGGAACGGAGCCTTGGGGCTTCGGGGAAGCGGCTCGCACAGCGTCCGGCTCGAGGACGTCGAGGTCCCCGCGCGCTTTGCCATCGAGAGCCTGTCCATGGTGGACGTGGACGCCACACGCAGCACGATCGGTGCGCAGCTGCACGGCAACCCGATGTACGCGCTCCCGACCGTCGGGTACTTCCAGGCACACGTCTCCGCAGTCGTCGTCGGGGCGGCGAAGGGCGCCCTCGTCGAGTACGAGCGCATCATCCGCGAACGAACCACACAACGGGCTCCGCGAGTCCGCCGCGCCGACGACGAGAGCTACCAGCGGTGGTTCGGTCTCGCGATCGGCCGCATCTCAACGGCAGAGGCGGCGCTCGTGCACTGCGCCGAGGAGATCATGGATCTCAGCCGACGAAGCGTCGAGAAGGGCGTGCCCTTCTCCCGCGCCGACGATCTCCGGATCGCGCTCGTCGGGCGTGAGGCGATGGCGATCGGATGGGAGGCCATGAACGATCACCTGTTCCGAACGGCTGGCTCGAGCGCGGCGCGGCACGGCCAGCGCATGGAACGCCTCTTCCGAGACATGGCCATGACCTGGACGCACTTCACGAACGTCCAGCGCGACTGGGTCGCGACCGAGCTTGCACGCGAGCGCCTCGGCCACGCGCGTGACTGATTCAGCGAGCGTGGCCGCCGAAGCTCGCTCAGCTGACGGCACGATCGTGCGGTGGCGTGCGCAGGGCTCGGGGCAGCCGCTCGTGCTCGTGCCGGGCGGGCTCGGCGGCGAGGATGCCTTCTCCCCTCTCGTCACCTATCTGAGCGACGGACTCCGCTGCGTCACGATGGGCAGGCGCGGCAAGGGTTTCAGCGACGACGCGCCGGCGTATTCGTACGAGCGTGAGTACGAGGACGTAGCCGCGGTGCTCGATGCCGTGGGCCCGCCGCGGCTCCTGTTCGGCCACTCCTCCGGAGGGATCTGCGTGCTTGGCGCCGCGCTGCTCACAAGCGTCGACAAGCTCGTCGTGGTGGAGCCTCCGCTTCCGCTGGGCGGGCCCGTGATCGAACCGGAGCACGAGTCGGCCGCGTTGACCGCGCTCGCGCGGGGCGAGGTCGAGGAGGGGGTGCTGATCGGTCTCCGCCACGGCATCAGGATGGCGCCGGAGGCCATCGAGGCGAGGCGCGCGCGACCCGGGTGGCCCGATGAGGTCCGGCGGGGCCCGGCCTGGCTACGCGAGTTCGCCGAGATCAACAGGCTGCCGCCCGGCGTCGAGCGATACCGGCGGATCGACGCGCCCACACTGCTCGTCTACGGCACGGCCACTCAAGACCACCACCGCAGGGCGGTCGAGGCGCTTGCTGGCGCGTTGCCGAATGCCGAGGTCGCAGCGTTCACGGGCTACGGCCACGACGTGCCGAACGCCTCGGCCGCCCACGTAGCCAGAGTCGTGCTCGACTTCGTGCGCGCGTAGTCCCCGAGCGGTCTCCCGTCCCGCCTCGTCTTGCGGCGGCTGCGAGCGAGGGTGCTAGGGAGCGAGGGTCTAGGCGAAGCCCGAGGCCTTGACCGCGTCGATCAGCCAGACGCCCTCGCGGCGGACGAGCCCGACCCGATCCCACTGACGCTCGCCGTCGAGCGTGTAGACGACGACGACCGTGGCCGTGTCTCCGCGCACGAACGGCTTGCGCGTTCGTACGTTCACGAGGGGCTCGGCCTCGGCGATCGCCTCCCGGCACAGCCGCCGGGCCTCCTCGCCGCTGCCGCCCCAGCCGAACTCGAGCATCGATTCCGTCATAAGGTCGCACACGTCCGGGTCGAGATCCCTGTACCAGCGCAGCACGGGCTCCTTGATGGCGCGCTCGTCGGCCGCTCCCTCGACCGGCGCTGCCTGCTGGCTGGAGCCCGCCTGCTCGACCTCGACCTGCTGAACGTCGTCGATCAGCCAGCCGTCGTCCGCTCCGACGAAGACAACCTCGTACCGGAACGTCCGAGGGCCGCTGTCGTCGGTGACGACCAGCCTCCCTCCCGACGAGTCTCCCTCCGGCGTCTCGAACGTGATCGCCGTTCCGTCCTCCGTCGGCGAGAGCTGGCGGAGCCTGGCGCGGCAGCCCTCCCTGCCCTCGGCTCCCGGTGCGCCGAACAGCTCCTCGAGCAGCCGGTCGGACATCCGCTCGCACACGGCCTCGTCCGCTTCGGCGATCCACGAGCAGGCGATGGCCGCGGTCGATCCGGCCTCGAGCTCGTCGGCACAGCTGCCCGACTGCGGCGACTCCGGACCGCTCACGGGCGTCGCCGCCTCGCCGGCCCCGGCCGCCGTCCCCGCGCCGGCTCCGGTCTCCGCGGTCGCCGTGGCAGCGGTCGGGCTCTCATCGCCGCTGCAGCCGGCGAGCACGATCCCGACGACGCAGGCGAGCACGGCCGGGGCCAGCGCCCAGCGGACACGAAGGTGCCGACGACGACCGCCCCACACGACCGACCAGGATACGGCTCGCCCGAGAGCGCCGCTGAGGGTTGCGTCCTGCAGCGGCGAGATCGCACGGGTCGGCCAGCGCGCCCGTCCCTCGAAGCGCGGGGGCGAGACGGGGGTTCCTCCTTGGCTACCGTGATCACGGGTGTCGGCGAGAAGCGAGCTGAGACAGGCGCGGAAGAGCCTCGCGCGCGGCCGGACGGATGAGGCGCTCGTCTATCTCTGGAACGCGCTCGAGCCGGCGCGTCTCGAGCGAGCCGGCTCGTTGCGCGAGCTCCGGCGGCTCGCAACGCTGATTCGCGACCGCGGAGACGAGGCAGAGCGGCGTGACGCCGAGCGCCTCCTGGAGGCGATCGGGCGCGGCTCCGCAGACGGCGACCAGCTCGAGATCGGAACGCTCTCGCGACCGCCGAGCGGGATGGTCGGCGGCGTAGAGCCTTTCGAGGCGGAATCTGTCGACGCGGAGCCCGCCGACCAGCAGGACGACGCCGGCGAGCCCGAGGCGGGCCGCCCGAGGCTCGGACGGCTGCTGCTCCCGATCCTCGTGCTGCTGATCGTCCTCGTCAACGTGATCGCGAGGCTTCTCGACGGCAGGTAGGGTGCGGGGACGATGGAGAGGCGGTTCCTCGGTGAGAGCCTCGACGTAGCCGCGATCGGTTTCGGGGCCCTGGGACTGGCGGGAGCCTACGGCGACGTTGACGAGGAGCAGGGGATCGCGGTCATCCGCCGCGCGCTCGAGCGAGGCGTGACCCTCGTCGACACGTCGGACGCCTACGGCGCCGGATCGAACGAGAAGCTCGTCGGCCGCGCGCTCGCGGGCCGCAGCGACGAGGTCGTCCTCGCCACGAAGTGGGGCATCGCGCCCGGCGAGCACTCGAACCCTGCGAGCATCAACTGGACCCTCGAGATCCCGATCGACGCCCGCCCCGAGCGCGCGCGTCAGGCGGCCGAGGCGAGCATGCGCCGTCTCGGGCTGAGCACGATCGACCTCTGGTACCTCCACTACCCGGACCCCGTCCGCCCGATCGAAGACAGCGTCGGGGCGATGGCCGCGCTCGTCGAGGCGGGGCTCGTTCGCTACCTGGGCCTGTCGAACGTCACCGCCGACCAGCTCCGGCGGGCACACGGGGTCCACCCGATCGCCGCCGTCCAGTTCGAGTACTCGCTGTGGACGCGTACGGCGGAGCGCGAGCTCCTGGCCGCGATTCGCGAGCTCGGAGTGGGTCTCGTCGCCTGGGCACCGCTCGGCAGCGGCTTCCTGGCCGGGACCGTGGACCTCGGCGGCGACCACAACTACCGCGGTCACGCGCCGCGCTTCCAGGAGGAGAACCTGCGGCGCAACCTCGATCGCTTCGGGCCGCTGCGTGTCCTCGCGAACGACCTCGGGATCACCCCGGCGCAGCTCGCGCTGGCCTGGCTACTCCATCAGGGCGACGACATCGTGCCTATCCCGGGAACCCGGAGCGTGCAGCATCTCGAGGAGAATCTCGCAGCCACCGAGATCGAGCTCGACGGCGACACGCTCGCGCGGATCGACGAGCTCGTCCCCGCCGGCGCGGCCGTCGGCGAGCCGTTGCTCTAGATCTACACGGTTGACCGATCCTCGCCGGCGGAGGCGCCCGCGCCGTCCTCGGCCGGCGTCACGGCGGCCTGCGGCGGCTCCACGCGGCGGTCGACCGACGAGAGCGTCTCGACGGGCTTCAGAGACCGGTCGTCGAGGATCATGCGGGTCGCGTCGGGGCGGGCGTAGTGCCCGGCGGGATCCGCCGCGGCCTTGGCCAGCGCGATCGCCGACAGGTCGAGCTCGGCGTAGAGCAGACCTTCCTCGTCGGGAGCGAGGTAGTCGCACAGGCGGGAGCCGTCCGGGCCGAAGATCATCGACCGTCCGCCGCCGGGTCGGATCAGCTCGCGCTTGTCCGGCGTGTCGCACAGGAGGTCGATGGTCTCCTCCCGGATCGGCATGGTCGCCGCCAGGACGAAGCAGCCGCCTTCGCCCGCGTACATCTGGCTGGCCGCGTCGTTCAGTTCCGGACCGAGAGCGTACGCGGCCGGGTAGAGCGAGAAGCTCGGCCAGGAGGCGGCGTGGATCTCCTCGTTCTGCGCGTACATGGCGTACTTCGTGAGCGGCTGGAAGTGCTCCCAGCAGCACAGCGCGCCCAGGCGTCCGAGCTCCGTCTCGTGCACGGCGAGATCGGCGCCGCCGCCCTCGCCGAAGACGATGCGCTCGATGTACGTCGGCTTGAGCTTGCGTCGCGCCGCGATCCTGCGACCCTCGGCGTCGAGCAGGAGTTGACCCATGTACAGGCTGCCGCCGGCGCGCTCGCTGTAGCCGAGCACCACGTGGATCGAGCACGCGGCCGCCGCCTCGGCGACGCGCTCCTCCTGATCGCTCCCGAGCTCGAGCGAGTTGTCGACGTAGCGCTGAAGCCACCGCATGCCCAAAGCGGCCGAGCCCAGCCACGCCCAGTACGGGTAGCCGGGGAGCCATGTCTCCGGGAACACGATGAGCTTCGCGCCCCGGCCCGCCGCCTCCTCGATCAGCTCGACGGTCCTGCCGACCGTGGCATCAAGGTCAATGTACGCGGGGGACGCCTGCACCGTCGCAGCGAGGAACTTCGGCGGGTCGTCGCCACCCGGCCGTGCTAGACGATTGATTGCGAAGCGCTCGCGACTTCGTTTTCGGTTCCCGAGCGCACAGTCCGACGTTCTGCGAAGATCACGCACCGTGGACGGGGTGCTCTGTTCGGACGCGCGGCGATCGCCGGCGTGACCCTCGTCCTCCTCACCCCGATCGGCCTCGACGCCGGCTGCTGGCACTGGCTCGACCTGCCCCAGGACGGCGTCGTCAAGCACGAGTTCCCCGGCTTCGGCCGCCGTCCGCGCCCGTCGAGACCGCCCGACATGGCGGCGCTTGCCGACGAGGTCGCAGACCTCTACCCCGGGACGCTCGACGTCGTCGGCGTCTCGATGGGCGGGATGGTCGCGCAGCACCTGGCGCTGCGCCACCCCGATCGCGTCCGCTCGTTCGTGGTCGCCTGCACCGGCGCCGCCGCCGATCCCGAGCTGATGCTCGGGCGAGCGGCCGAGGTCGAGGCTCGCGGCATGGCCGGCGTGCTCGAGAGCACGCTCGCGCGCTGGTTCACGCCCGCCGCGCTCGTGGCCAGGCGGGATCACCCAGGAGTCGCCTACGCGACGGCCACGCTGCTCAACCTCGACCCGGCGAGCTTCGCAGACGGGTGGCGCGCGATCGCGACGCACGACGCGCGACCGAGGCTGCCCGAGATCCGCGCCCGCGTGACCTGCATCGGCGGAACGGCGGACGCCGCTTCACCTCTTGCGCGTACGCAAGAGATCGCCGAGCGCGTCCCCGGAGCGCGCCTCGTGACTCTCGACGGGCCGCACATGATGCATCTCGAGCGGCCCGCCGAGCTCTCAGCCGCGCTCCGCGAGCACCTGCGATGGGCGGAGGAAGCCTGACCGCGCGCCTTCCCCTCGTCGACGTCCCGCCGCCGGATGAGCTCACGGCCGCGGTCTTCGAGCCGTTCGAGCGCGAGGGGCGACCGCCGATCGCGCTCTACCGAGCGCTCGCCAACGCTCCGACGATGCTGAGCGCGTACGCCGGGCTCGCCCGCGCCCTCCGTCACGACGCAGAGACGCCGCGGGCGCTCCGCGAGCTGGTGATCCTGCGTACGGCGCAGCTGACCGGCTCGGAGTACGAGTGGGCGCATCACCGCTCGATGGCTGCGAACGCGGGAGTCGGCGACGAGAAGGTCCTCGGCGTCGAGGAGTGGCGCGCAAGCACAGCGTTCGACGCCTCCGAGCGAGCTGCGCTGCGCTGCGCCGAGGAGATGCACGAGCTCGCGCTCACCGACGAGGCGTTCGCCGAGCTCCGAGAGAGCTTCAGCGACCCGGAGATCGTCGAGCTCGTGCTCCTCGTCGCCTTCTACCACGCCGTCGCGCGGCTCATCCAGGCGCTCGGGCTCGAGGTCGAGCCGGAGTACCGTCGCTTTCTCGGCCTGCCCTCGTAGCGGCCGCTCCCGGCGGCGGGGCTCAGCCCGCGGAGCCGCCGCGGACGCGGACGAACGTCCACTCGCCGCGCGTCGATCGCTCGAACGCCGTATCGAATCCAGCGTCCGCCGTGATCCTCGCGACGTAGTCGGCGATCGCCACCGCGCGCGGGTCCCCGGCCCTCAGCGGCTCGGTGCTGCCGTCGGCCAGCATCTGCGCCGGAACGAACCCGGCCTCGATCTCTCCGTCGCCTCCGACGTCGAGGACGGCGACCATCGTCTTGCGCGCATCCTCAGCGAAGGGGTAGAGGGGGAACTCCTCCTCGGCCGGGGTGAACGACGACAGCCGGCCGAACTGCGCTTCACCTGCCGCCCGCTGGACGGGGCTGACCGCGTAGTCCTGGAAGTGATGCACGAGCGCGCCCAGCCCGTAGAAGATCGGCCGTCCCTCGTAGAACTCGACGGCGCGCAGGCTGTGGTGATGGTGGCAGACGACGACGTCCGCGCCGCGCTCGACGGCCTCCCGAGCCAGCTCGACCTCGTAGTCGTCGAGGAGCTCCAGGCGGCTCGAGTAGCCCCAGTGGGCGGCGACGACCACCACGTCCGCCGCTTCCCGGGCCGTGCCGATCGCCGTCCGGAACCGCTCCAGATCCTCGGGCATGGGCCTCGTGCCGACGACAGGGGCGATCCCGGGCTCCCAGAAGTTCTCGTCGGGATCGAGGTAGGAGGTCGTGACCCGCAGCGCAGCGATCCCCGGACGGCTGGGACGGGCCTCGTAGCCCTTCGGGAACACGCTGCAGAATCCGAGGAAGGCGACCGCCTTGCCGTGCCGCTCCACGATGGCCGGCGCCAGCGCCTCGGCCAGGTTCTTGCCCGCCCCGGTGACCGCGATCCCCTGCCCTCGCAACAGCTCGAGCGTGTCGCGCAACCCGACGTAGCCGCCGTCGCCCATGTGGTTGTTCGCGCACGTCATGACGTCGATCCCGACCTCGGCGAGCATGGCGCCCCGATCCCGGCGTGCGCCCATGAAGTGCTTGTGCGTCGGCGCCTTCGCCGGACGGTCCGAGTACACGCCCTCGCAGTTCCCGAAGACGATGTCCCCCGTCGCGAGAAGCGGCGCGAGGTGCCGAAACGCGGCACGAGCGTCCTCCACGTCCGAGAAGACGTCCCCGACTGCGTAGAGCGAGACCGCCTCAGCAGGCATCAAGGGCATCCTACGAGTCCGTCGCAGGAGGGAGGCGGCCGCCGGCGGCCGCCTCCCTCCGATCGCAGCTACCAGGCGACCCCGGTCGCCTCGAAGCAGGTGCCCAGCCAGCCGGCGAGCTCGTCGACGACGTAGCCGAATCCGCGCTCGCCGAGCTCGGCGGAGGCGAGCGCCGGATCGCCCAGGATGCCGATCGGGCTGAGGCTGTGCGATCCCTCCTCGGCGAGCCGCTGCCGCCAACCCGGCTCTGCCGCGACATAGCCGTGGACGTCGGCGTAGTCGCGGACGAGGTCGGGGAAGAGATACAAGCCGAGGCTCGTCTCGAGAGCCCCGCCGTGCACCTCGCATGCCGGAAGCGAGACGCCGAGCTCTCCAGCGGCGCGAAGCATGGGGGCGAGATAGCGGCGCTCGAAGTCACCGAACGCGCGCACGGCGGCGCCCTCGCGGCCGTCGAGCTCGAGCGCCGCGTCGCGCATCAGGCCGTAGTTCGCTCCGTGCCCCGACATCATCGCGACACGGCGTACCCCGGCCCGGACGAAGACGTCGACGACGGCATCGATGTCGAGGCGCATGCCGTCCCGGGTCAAGGTCAGGGTCCCCGGGAAAGCAAGGTGGCGGTCTGACAGCCCCCCGGCGATCACGGGCGCGATGACGACCGGAGACTCCACGCGCTCCGCGGCGGCCCGGCAGAAGTGCTGAGCGAGCAGGTTGTCGCACCCGAGCGGAAGGTGCCCCCCGTGCGCCTCGACCGCACCCAGGGGAACGAGGCCCACCGTGGCCGGATCTCGAGCCAGCCGACCGAACTCCTGAGATGTGAGCTCGCCCAGGGCGTACGCGGTCATGCGCCGTGGACTCTATCCGGGACGTCCGAGTCCCAGGTCAGGTGCCTACGGTTTGCGCTCAGGAGAAAGTGCGTGTCGCGTATCCCAGTATCGTCCCCGCGGGCCCAACGCCGTCCGAAGCCGGCTCGTCGGGGCCGCTCACGGGATCAGCGAGCGAGGGAAGGACGAGGATGGATGGAGAGCAGCGGTTGGCGGGGAAGGTGGCGGTCGTCACCGGCGCCGTCGAGGGCATCGGCCGAGCGTACGCTCGCCGCCTGGCGCAGGATGGAGCCGACGTCGGCATCCTCGACGTCGCGAGCGGGGACGAGGCTGTCGCCGAGATCGAGGCGCTCGGTCGCCGTGCTCATGCAGCCGTGTGCGACGTCTCCTCCCCGGACGACGTTCGGGCTGCGGCGGCGGAGATGCTCGAGCGCCTCGGCAAGGTCGACATCCTCGTCAACAACGCCGGGGTCTACCCGGTCACGAGCTTCGACGACCTCGCCTTCGACGAGTGGCGGCGCGTGCTCGCGATCAACCTCGACGGGACGTTCCTCACCATCAAGGCCTTCGCACCCGGGATGAAGGAGCGAGGCTGGGGTCGCATCATCAACGTGTCGAGCGGGGTCTTCTGGGTCTCGGTCTCCGACTTCTCGGCCTACATGGCGAGCAAGGCCGGGGTCATCGGCCTCACCCGAGGGCTCGCCAACGACCTCGGTCAGCACGGCGTCACCGTGAACGCGATCGCCCCCGGCCTCGTCCGAACGGAGCACGTCCTCTCCGGGCCGCAGGCGGCGTGGTTCGACCCGATCGTCGCCCAGCAGGCGATCAAGCGCGCCGAGGAGCCCGAGGACCTGGTCGGGACGCTCTCGTTCCTGGCGTCCGACGATGCGGAGTTCATCACGGGCCAGACGCTGTCCGTCGACGGCGGCTTCGTCCGTCTCTAGGACGCTTTGGAAGGCGCCGTGGTGGCCCGGGGCGCGACGGATCACCCGCCGAGAGCCTGCGCCGTCGCCTCCGGCAGGTCGACGGAACGGGCGCCGCCGTGCGGGTTGTCGATGACGCAGCGCCAGGTCCCGTCCGCCCGGAGCCGCGCCACGTCCGTCGCCGTGCCGGTCAAGCCCGCCCCCGCGATCTCCCAGTCGAGCACGATCAGCGCGGTCTCGCCGGCGACGAGCACGTGGCGGACGCTCACCTCGATCCGCTCGCCGAGCGCAACCAAGCGTCCGATCGCCCGCTCGAGCTCGGCGCCCGTGACGGCGACGCCCGGAACGGGCATGTACGTGGCGCCGTCCGCGTAGTAGTGGGCCATGAGGCCAGCGACGTCGCGGGCGTTCAGGTAGTGCTGGAAGACGAGCGGAAGCTCGCCCGGCTCTCGTGCGTCCACCCGGGCATCGTAGATGCTCGGCGTGGAAGGCCCCGAGCCGTCGCCCCGGGCCTAGTCCCTGGATGCAGACGCGCCCGACTCGAGCCGCTGCTTGAGCCGCTGCTGATCGCGGGGCACGGTCTTGCGGGCGTTGCTGCGCGCGAGCGGAGCGAGAAGCTTCCCAAGCAGCCCGTGCCCGGCGAAGTCGAGCTCGAGCGTCACCCGGGAGCCGCCCTCACCGGCAGGGGACACGACCGCGCGGCCGGCCGGTCGCACGGGGCCGCTGACCACGCGGAAGCCGAAGAGCCGGGGAGGGTCGTGCTCGGTGACCTCGTACCGGAAGGCCCGCGCGCCGCCCGGGACGCGACGCCTCTCGCTCACTCGCGTTCCCACGCGCACGGGCCCCTCTGTCTCCACCGTCACCTGTTCGAGGGCCTCTTGCCACTCTCCATGCCGGGCGAGGTCGTCGATGTAGGCGAAGACGTCCTCTGGCGCACGCGCGATGTCGATCGAAGCCGTGATCGGCGCCATGGCGCTCCCTCCTTCGCTTGCGGTTCCTGTCCATCCTCCGCCCGCTGCTGCGCCAAGTCAACACGCGCTCGAGCACGAGTAGGAGGCCCTTCGACCCCGAGCGCAGGCGGGCTATCGCCCCGGCTGCGGGGCGAGCGCCTCGACGCGCTGACGGAACACCCGCCAGCGACGCTCGTTGTCGTGGACGAGCACGGCGAACTCGCTCATGAGGTCGGCGGCCCGGTCGATCAGCTCGGAGGCCGAATAGAGGTAGGGAACGACGCTCCGCTTCGCGGCGAGGTCCTCCCGCAGGGCGCTTGGCGAGAAGTCGATCCTCAGAAGGATGCCGAGCGCCCGCCGCAGAAGCAGCGCCGCGAGCGAGGCCAGGTGCGCGGCCTGCCAATCGTTGGCGATGATGCGATGCCGCTCGCCGAGCACGTCGGCCAGGCCGGGGAAGACGAGCAGCGCCTCGGCCGCCTCCCATGAGGCGGTCATTGCAGCGGAGAGCCACTCGCCCGCTCCGGCGAGGTCGTCTGCCGTCGCGCCGAGGTCTCGCTTGAGGGTGGACAGCTCGACGGGCTCGCCCTCGCCCTCCATGAACAGGACGCCGTGCGCCTGGATGCTCGCGGTCTCGTTCAGGTCCTCGCACGCCGAGTACCGTCCGAACGCTCCCGGCGGGTGGGGCTCGACGAGCCCCCAGCGGTCGGCCAGCGTCTTCAGGAGCTGCGACGCCTGCTGGAGCTCGATCGCCGACTGCAACGGCGCACGCGCGTAGAACTTCTCGTGCTCACGGTGGTACTTCGAGAGGTTCGACACCGCCTCGAGGAGCTGGGCCTGCCCCGCCTCGGCCGAGCGACGCTCCGCCTGCGCACCCGTCACGCGACCAGTGTCGGCGAATCCGGCTTCTCGCGCAAGCGCTGCGGCCGGCTCCGCGAGCGGAGCTGGCCCCGGGAAGCACCGGCCACCCTCCTTGCGGCGGGCTTCCTGGTTTGCCAGAGTGGAGCCGTGGCACGGACGCCGCCCGGCGGGAGCTGGAGCTCGTCCAGAAGGAACGAGAGGGCCGATCCGGCACCTGCCTCGCCGGCTCGGTCAGGGCAGCGCCAGCGGCGAGCCGGCGCTGTCGCTTGCGGCCGGGCCCGGCTGCCACGCGAGGGTTCGCGCCCGTGAGCGTGTGGGCGCTCGCGTACGAGGGGTTCGAGCCCGAGCAGGAGCGGCTCCGCGAGGCCCTCTGCACGCTCGGGAACGGCTACTTCGCCACCCGGGGCGCGGCTCCCTGGGCATCCGCAGACGAGGTCCACTATCCGGGGACCTACGTCGCCGGCTGCTACAACCGGCTCCGAAGCTCGGTCGCCGGCGAGACCGTCGAGAACGAGAGCCTCGTCAACGCCCCGAACTGGCTGCCGCTCCGCTTGCGGATCGAGGACGAGCCGTGGCTCGACCTGAAACTGGTCGACGTCCTCGCCTACCGCCAGGAGCTCGATCTCCGCCGGGGCGTCCTCACCCGCTCCTACCGCGTCGCCGACGCGCGGCGGCGGCGAACCTCGGTCGAGGAGCGGCGCTTCGTCAGCATGGCCGACCCTCATCTCGCGGGCCTCGAGCTGACCGTCCGTCCGGAGAACTGGTCGGGGCGCGTGACCATCTGCTCGGCGCTCGACGGTCGCGTTCGCAACGACGGCGTCGCCCGCTACCGGGAGCTCGACTCGCGCCACCTCGACCCCGTCGAGGGCTACGCGTTCGACGGCGACTGCCTGTTCTTGGAGGTCGAGACGACCCAGTCCCGTATCCGGCTCGCCGAGAGCGCTCGCACCCGCGTGCTGCGCGGCCGGGCTGCGGTCTCCGCCGCCCGGCGCGCCTCCGTCGAGCGGGGCTACGTCGCCCACGAGCTCGATGTCGAGATCGAGGAAGGAGAGCCCCTCGTCGTCGAGAAGATCGCCGCCCTCTTCACGTCCAGGGACGTGGCCATCTCGGAGAGCGGCCTGGAGTCGCGCAAGTGGCTGCGGCGTGCGGGCGGCTTCGACGAGTTGCTCGAGAAGCACGAGCTCGCGTGGAACGGGCTCTGGGAGCGGAGCTGCCTCTGGATCGCAGACTCGGTGGAGGACGCGGCGCGCACCCTCCACCTGCACATCTTCCACATCCTCCAGACCGTCTCCGAGCACACCGGCGACCTCGACGCGGGCATCCCGGCGCGCGGCCTCCACGGAGAGGCGTATCGGGGCCACGTGTTCTGGGACGAGCTCTTCGTCTTCCCCTTCCTCAACCTCCATCTCCCGGAGCTCACGCGGGATCTCTTGCGCTACCGCTACCGGCGGCTGCCGGAAGCACGGCGCGCGGCGCGGGACGCCGGCTATGCGGGCGCGATGTTCCCCTGGCAGAGCGGGAGCAACGGCGAGGAGGAGACCCAGACGCTGCACTTGAACCCCCTCACGGGTCGCTGGATGCGCGACAACTCCCACCTGCAGCGCCACATCTCGGCGGCGATCGCCTACAACGCCTGGCAGTACTACCAGGTGTCCGGAGACCTCAACTTCCTCGTCCGCTTCGGCGCCGAGCTCATCCTCGAGATCGCCCGCTTCTGGGCGACGATCGCCGCCTACGAGCCAGAGCGCCAGCGGTATGAGATCCGCGGCGTCGTCGGGCCGGACGAGTACCACGACGGCTACCCGGGCGCAGAGAAGCCGGGCCTCGACAACAACGCGTACACGAACGTCATGGCCGCCTGGGTCCTCTGGCGGGCGCTCGATCTCCTCGATCTGCTGCCGTCCGAGCGCCGCGCCGAGCTCTGGGGGCGTCTCAGGCTCAGCGATCCCGAGGTCGAGCGCTGGCGCGACGTGAGCAGCCGGCTGTACGTGCCGTTTCACGACGAGGGGATCATCAGCCAGTTCGAGGGGTACGAACGCCTCGAGGAGCTCGACTGGAGGCGGTACCGAGCCGAGCACGGCGAGTACCTGCGACTCGATCGCATCCTCAACGCCGAGGGCGACACGCCGAACCGCTACAAGGCCTCGAAGCAGGCGGACGCGCTCATGCTGTTCTACCTCTTCTCCACGGAGGAGCTTCAGGCCGTCTTCGGCCGGCTCGGCTACGCCTTCGAGCCGGAGCAGATTCCGTCGAACATCGACTACTACATCGAGCGCACGTCCCACGGGTCGACGCTCTCCGGAGTCGTGCACTCGTGGGTCCTCGCCCGAGGCGACCGCGAGCGCTCCTGGCAGTTCTTCCGGAGGGCGCTCGAGAGCGACGTCTCGGACATCCAGGGCGGGACCACGCCGGAGGGCGTCCACCTCGGCGCGATGGCCGGCACCGTCGACCTCGTGCAGCGCTGCTACACGGGCCTCGAGCTGCGCGAGGACGTCCTGTGGCTGAATCCCCGGCTTCCCGAGGAGGTGCAGGCGCTCAGCTTCGAGATCTGCTATCGGGGGAACTGGATCGGCGTCGAGCTGACCGCCGACCGCGCGATCCTGAGCGTGCGAGCAGGTGGCGCGTCGCCGGTCAACGTGGGCTTCTGCGACAGGGTCGTCGCGATTCCTCCCGGCGAGCGCCGGGAGCTGGCAATCCCGCCGGCCCAGGCTGCCGCGAGTGTGTAGAGGCTGGCTCTGCGCGGCGGCGGCCGCCTGACCGTGGCGTCGACCCTCGTCGTCAACGCGGGCTCTACGAGCCTGAAGCTTCGCCTCGTCGACCGGGACGAGTCGACGTCGGTGGTCGACTCTCTCGAGAGCGTCGACGCGAGCGAGCTGGAGGCCGTCGCCCACCGCGTCGTCCACGGCGGCGCGCGCTTCCGCGAGCCGGTCCTCGTCGACACGGCGGTCCGGGAGCAGATCGTCGAGCTCGAGCCGCTCGCACCGCTGCACAACGCACCTGCCCTCTCGGAGATGGACGAGGCCGAGCGCGCCTTCCCGGCGGTACCGCAGGTGGCCGTGTTCGACACCGCGTTCCACGCCTCGCTGCCCGAGGCGGCGGCCGTCTACGCGCTGCCGAGCCGCTGGCGCACCGACTGGGGCGTGCGCCGCTACGGCTTCCACGGCCTCTCGGTCGCCTGGTCAGCGGAGCGCGCGCCCGAGCTCCTCGGCCGCTCGCCGGACGGCCTCATGCTCGTCGTGTGCCACCTCGGCGGCGGCTCCTCGATCACCGCGGTCCGCGACGGGCGCTCCGCCGACACGACGATGGGGTTCTCACCCCTCGAAGGCGTGCCCATGGCGACGCGCTCGGGCTCCGTCGATCCGGGCGCGCTCGTCTACCTGCTGCGCGAGCGTGGCCTCCCCGTCGACGAGCTCGAGCACGTGCTTACCACGGAGGCTGGGTTGAAGGGCATCGCCGGGGGCTCGGGGGACATGCGCGAGCTCGAAGGGCGAGCTCGAGCCGGCGACGCCGACGCCGAGCTGGCGCTCGACGTCTTCGTGCATCGGGTGGCGGCGGAGGTCGCTGCTATGGCCGTCGCCGCGGGCGGCCTCGACGCCGTCGTCTTCACGGCCGGGATCGGCGAAGGCTCGGCGCTCGTGCGCTCGCGCGTGTGCGAGCGACTCCGGTTCCTGGGCGTCGAGCTCGACCCCGCCCGCAACTCCGGCGCGGAGCCCGACTGCGACGTGGCCGCCGAGGATTCGCCGGCGCGCGCGCTCGTGATCCGCGCGCGAGAGGAGATCGTCGCCGCCCGCGCCGCCTGGAGGCTACTCGACCGCTAGCCCTTGCTTGCCGGGACGGCGATTCTCTCGCGCTTGGCAACAGTCTGGATCATGATGTCCTCGTTGTTCGTCACCGAGCAGATGATGAGAACTTCCTGCGACACGCTCCGGGGTTCCGGCCTTTCCCGAGCCGCTCGCCGCCCGGGAAAGCCGGCGCCGAGCGGCGACGTACCGTCCTGACGACAGCGGAGGTGGAGACATGCAGCAGCGGACGATCAACCCGTGGACGTGGCAGGAGCAGTACGGCTACTCGCAGGCGATCGAGGTCACGGGCGGGGAGCGCGTGCTCTACCTCGCCGGCCAGGCGGCAGTGGACGCCGACGGGCGGCCCGTGCACCCCGGGGACATGCGCGCCCAGCTCGGGCAGGCCCTCGACAACACGGAAGCGGTCCTCGGGCAGGCGGGCTTCGGACTTGGCGACCTCGTGCGGCTCAACTACTACACGACGGACGTCGAGCAGTTCCTCGCGAGCGTGGACGTGATCATGAACCGTCTCGCGGCCAGGGGGTACCGTCCCGCCGGCACGCTGCTCGGGGTCTCGCGCCTGGCGTTCCCCGAGCTGCTCGTCGAGATCGAGGCGACGGCCGCGCGATGAGCGACCGAACCGAGACGAGGAGGGGTGAGGGGATGACCACGGTACGAGGCAGCGGGCGAGCGCCGCACGAGCAGCCGGGCGAGCCCGTCACGTCCCGGCGCGGGTTCTTCTGGGTCGGCGTGGAGAGAAGGCCCGCGCAATCGGGAACCGTCGCGTTCGGACAGATGTACGTGCAGTGGGAGGCGCCGGAGGACGTGCGACATCCGTACCCGATCGTCCTCGTGCACGGAGGCGGCGGTCAGGGCACCGACTACCTGGGGACGCCCGACGGACGCCCGGGATGGGCCACCAACCTCGTGCAGGAGGGATACGCGGTCTACGTCGTCGACCGTCCCGGCCATGGGCGCTCGCCCTTCCATCCTGACGTCCTCGGCCCCATGGGGCCGCCCTCGACGTACGAGCTCTTCCCGTTGGTGTTCGCCAATCCCCTCGAGGGGCCCGGGTCGCATCCGACCGCCCACCTGCACACGCAGTGGCCCGGCGAACCTGAGATCGGCGACCCGACGGTCGACCAGTTCATCGCCGGCACCGGTCCGATGCTCCGGGACTTCGCCGCCGCGCACGCGCTCGAGCAGTCGCGCATGGCCGAGCTGCTGGATCGCATCGGCCCCGCGATCCTCGTGACGCACTCCGCCGGCGGGCCCGCCGCCTGGCTCGCCGCCGATGCGCGACCCGAGCTCGTCAAGGCGCTGGTGGCGATCGAGACGATGGGTCCGCCCTTCACGCAGCACCCGATCGGCTTCTCGCTCGTGTGGGGGCTCGCTGCATCGCCGCTCACGTACGATCCGGTCGCAGCCGATCCTTCCGAGCTGCAACTGGAGAGCCACGAGCCGCCCGAGCCCGGCGCGCCTCCGATGATCCTCCAGGCCGAGCCCGCACGCAGGCTCCCCAACCTGGCCCGCGTACCGATCGCCGTCGTCACCTCGCCGGCCTCGGCGTTCGTGCACTTCGACCGCCACACCGTCGAGTTCCTGCGTCAGGCGGGCTGCGAGGTCGATCTCGTCCGCCTCGCCGACTTCGGCGTCGAGGGCAACGGCCACGGCATCATGCTCGAGAAGAACAGCCGCGAGACCCTGAGGCTGATCCTCGACTGGCTCGACGGCAAGGAGCTCGTCCCCGGGTAGCGGCCGCGACCGCGTTCGCCGAGCTGCTAGCCTGTTCGCAGGGACGGCAACCCCGCCGTTCCGTGAGGTTTCTCGACTCGGCTCCTTCAGCGGCTTCGAGATCGGCAAATCTCGAAGCATCCCGCGGCTTCTGGGCCGCCTGACAGAGGAGTACCGAATGTCGAAGCAGTCCTTCCGCGAGCTCGGCGTGTCCGCGCCCGTGGTCGAGGCGCTCAAGCGCAGCGCGATCCGCTCGCCGTTCCCGATTCAGGAGCTCGTCGTACCCGATGCTCTCGCGGGTCGAGACGTGCTCGCAAAGGCGCCCACCGGGTCGGGCAAGACGCTCGCCTTCGGCGTCCCCATGATCGAGCGGCTCGATCCGTCAGATCCGCGACCCAGCGGGCTCGTGCTCGTGCCGACCCGCGAGCTGGCATCCCAGGTAGCCGGCGCGCTCGCGCCGATCGCGAAGGCGCGACGCGGGCTCCGCGTCGCCGCGGTCTTCGGCGGCGTTCCACTCGGTCCGCAGGCGAAGACCGCGCGGCAAGCACACCTGCTCGTCGCCACGCCAGGAAGACTCGAGGATCTGGTCTCGCGCAGGCTGGTCGGGCTCGACGGCGTGCACATGCTCGTCCTCGACGAGGCCGACCGGATGCTCGACATGGGGTTCAAGCCCCAGGTTGACCGGCTCGTGAGGCGCATTCCCCGGAAGCGCCAGACCATGTTCTTCTCGGCGACGCTCGATGGCGAGGTCGGACGCATGGCCGCCGCGTATACGAACGACGCACGCGCGCACGAGGCACGGCCGCGCACGACCGAGGCGACCGCTCCGGTCGAGCACCGGTTCGTTTCCGTCACCGCCGACAGGAAGGTCGAGAAGCTCGTCGAGCTCCTCTCCGAGAGGAACGGCCACGGCCTCGCGCTCGTCTTCGTCAGGACGAAGCGCGGCGCAGACCGGCTCGTCCGCAAGCTCGAGCGCCTCGACGTGCCGGCTGTCGCTCTGCACGGCGACAAGACGCAGGCAGCCCGCAAGAAGGCGCTCGCGCGCTTCGAATCCGCCAGGGTCCCAACGCTCGTGGCCACCGACGTCGCAGCGCGAGGTCTCGACCTCGAGCACATCACGCACGTCATCAACTTCGACCCTCCGGCGGAGGGGAAGGACTACGTCCACCGAGTGGGGCGCACGGGCCGTGCCGGCCGCGGGGGCACCGGCATCACGCTCGTGCTGCCAGAGCAGGAGGCCGAGGTCAGCCGTGTCGCTGCCAAGCTCGGCCACGCCGAGCGATTCGCCGCCGAGGGCATGCAGGTGGCGCCCGCACGAGTCGTCTACACCTCCCGTCGCGGCCGCAACGACCGCTGGACCAGGCCGCGGCCCCACCGCAAGCTTTGACGCGGGGGAGCCCCTGGTTCCCCCCTCCTTTCGCGCGCTCCCGAGTGTTCCAGCGGCTAGCGGAGCCGGCAGCCACCGAGAAGCGCTAGCGGCTTGACGTGAAATACCCGCACGGATGGATGGGGCGTCAGGCGTGTGGAATCACGAAGAACGCGATGGAGGCGTACTGGCACGCGACGGCCGCGACGACGAGCGCGTGGAAGACCTCGTGGTAGCCGAAGATCGCGGGCTTGAGATCAGGCCAGCGTAGAGCGTAGGCAAGGGCTCCGGCCGTGTAGAGGAGGCCGCCGACGCCCAGAAGGGCGAGACCGGCGGGGCTCACCCGGTCGACGAGCTGGGGGAAGGCGATCACCGACACCCAGCCGAGGCCGAGTCCGATGCCCGCCGCGACCCAGCCCGGCGCGGTCACCCATACGAACCGAAGCGTGATCGCCGCCGCGACGCCGCTCCAGACGAGCGCCAGCACGACCATGCGGACCGTGCCGGAGAGCACGATCATGGCGTAGGGCGTGTAGCTGCCGCCGATCGCGAGGAAGATGCCAGCGTGGTCGACTCGGCGCATCCACCGGCGCGCGGACGGCGTCCAGCTGACGCGGTGATACAACGCGCTCGCCCCGAACATGACGGCGACGGTGGCGGCGAAGACGCCCGCCGCGACGGCGGCCCGAGCGGTCTGCGCGCTGGTGAGGAGCGCAGCCCCCGCCATCAGGGACGCGAAGAACGCGTACTGATGGGAGACGCCACGCAGAAGAGGCCGAGCAGCAAGACGAGGCTCGGCCTCTGTCACAGTCCTGTGCTTACTTGTAGCGGTACACGATTCGACCTCGCGCGAGGTCGTACGGGGAGACTTCGATCTTCACTCGGTCGCCTGGGAAGATCCTGATCCGGTAGCGCTTCATCTTCCCCGCCGTGTAGCCGAGGGTCTCGTGGCCGTTGTCGAGCGCGATCCGGAACATGCTGTTTCGCAGCGCCTCGACCACCTCTCCCTCCATCTCGATCTTTTCTTCCTTCGTCGCGATACGAATCGCCTCCTTCGGGCGCCATCGGGATGGCGCTGGTCGCCTCGGGACCTTCCTGTCCGTCGGCCGGTGTCGAAGTCCGAGCGGACTCCCTCCACCAGCCTTGAAGCCGTCTCCAGCAGCGTTCGGCGACGGAGAACGGATCTCCGCCGCCATCGTCTGGCTGGACGAAGAGCGTAGCGGACCGACGAGCCCGCCCGTGGGCTCACGATCTCGCAGAGCCGCCCTGGACGAATGGCCGATGCTCGGCTACACCGAGTAGGTGGTCTTCTTCGGTCTCTACGACCATGTCACGCGAAGCGTCAACCAGTTCTATACGTCGCCCGAGGACGCGGAGACCGATCTCCGTCGCATCCTGATCGATGAGCCGAGCTGGTCGGGCACGCTCACCGTCGTCAGCCTCGAGTTCTCGGGCCCGAGCGTCACGGTGCGGAGCGTTCCGCGCCGGCGCAGCCGGCGGAGCGCGTCCTAAGACGCCGCCCCCGGACCGCGCACCGTCGGCGGCACGTGCGTGAACACCGG
>CAZCIJ010000003.1:0-13333 GCA_964498265.1 uncultured Gaiellales bacterium
GAAGCTCGGCGCCGAGGGCGGCGAGCCGGTCGGCTGCCGCTCGCACGGCGGCTGCGACCTCAGGGTGGATCCCCACGCCCTCGCCGAACCCCTCGACAAGGAGGCCGATCCGAACGCCGACGAGGTCGTCGGCCGCCTCCTCGACCGCCGCGACGTAGTCCTCGACGACCACCTCACGCTGCCGGGGATCCGCCTCGTGCTTCCCGGCGATCGCCTGGAGCAGCCGCGCGGTTTCGGCGACCGAGCGAGCCAGCGGCCCGACGTGGTCGAACGTCTGGTCGATCCCGAGGATGCCCGTGTACGGGACGAGACCGTGCGTCGGCTTGAGCCCGGCGACGCCGCACCAGGCGGCAGGAACGCGGATCGAGCCGCCCTGATCGCCGCCGAGCGCGGCATCGACTCGGTCGTACCAGAGCGCGGCGGCCGAGCCGCTCGACGAGCCTCCCGCCGTCCTGGCTGGATCGAACGGGCAGCGCGTGTAGCCGTAGCTGCTCGTGTCGCCTCCGCCCGAGAACGCCAGCGCGTCCATGTTCGTGATCGCGACGATCTCGCCACCTTGCTCCAGGATGCGTTCCACGGCGACGGCATCGTGCTCGGGGACGTATCCGGCCAGGAGGCGGGAGCCGCAGGTCATGGGCAGGCCCGCGACGGCGATCGAGTCCTTGACAGCGATGCGCTTGCCGCTCAGGATCCCCTGGCGGTCCGCCGTGACGGTGCACCACCGGACGACAGCGTTCAGCGGATCCTCCTCCGCCGCCGGCCGGCGCCCCGGGTCGCGCGTCGCCTCGACGTTCGGGACGGGGGCTACGCGTCGCTCGTCGATCTCGTCGAGGATGGAGAGGACGTAGTCGCTGAGCTCGAGATACTCGCCTGCCTCCGCGTCGCCGATCACGAAGCTCCACGCCCCGGCGAGCTCGTCCAGATCCTCGCGACCGATCCTCGGGACCATGGGCTCACCTCCTCAGCGGCCGGGCGGCAGCGTCTCGCCGCGATCGACGACGACGACCTGCCCTGTGATCGACCCGTTCGCGGCGATGTCGACGACGAGCCGCGCGACGTCGTCGACGGCCACCGCGTGCTCTCCGCCGTCGAGGAGATCGGCTGCGACCGGGGCCGGCAGGTGCTTCTCGATCCACGGCGTCCGCATCCACCCTGGAGCCACCGCGTTCACCTGGACGTGGGGCGCGAGCGCAGCGGCGAGGCAGCGAACGAGCGTGTTGAGCGCGCCCTTCGAGACGGCGTAGGGGATCGAGCTCGCTCCCCCACCCACGGCGGCGTTCGAAGAGATCGCCACGATGCGGCCGAACCGGCGCTCCAGCATGGCCGGCACGACCGCCTGCACGCAGAGGAAGGCGCCGAGGACGTTCACGCGCAGAATCCGCTCCCAGAGCTCGACCGTGACCGCGTCCAGCTCGTCGAGGGGGACGTAGGCCGTCGTCCCGGCGTTCGCAACGAGGACATCGACGGGCGCGAGCTCGGCCGCCACCCTCCGAACCATCGCGCCGACGGCCTCAGGCTCGGAGACGTCGCCTCGAACGGCGATCGCCCGGCCGCCTGCTTCCTCGATCTCGGCCACCGTGGCCTCGGCGTCCGCCCGCGACCGCGCGTAGTTCACGGCCACGGCCGCGCCGGCATCCGCCAGCGCCAGGCCGATCGCCCTGCCGAGCCCCGAGCCCGCCCCCGTCACGAGCGCCGCGCGCCCCGTCAGTGCCTCACGGGCGTCCACAGGGTGGATCCTCTCCGATCCGGCAGGTTGATGCCGATCTTCGAGCAGACCGTCGAGGCTGCGGCGTCGGCCTCCGCCGCGGGGCGTCGACGCCGAGCGTAGCCCGTCCTGCGCCAGAAGCCCTCGACCATGGGACGGTCCCCGCCGCGACGTCCTTGACCGTCTCGACGCGCGCAGTCAGTATCCCACGCATCGCCGTGTCTAGGGGCTTGTCCGCAACGTGAACGAGCGCGCCAGCGCGACCGGCTCGGCAGTCATCCG
This sequence comes from uncultured Gaiellales bacterium, assembly GCA_964498265.1. GTDB lineage: Bacteria > Actinomycetota > Thermoleophilia > Gaiellales > Gaiellaceae > CAZCIJ01. The sequence continues at coordinate 1,988 of CAZCIJ010000003.1, forward strand.
GCAGCGGCCCGGGGAGGGAGGGAAGCCGAGCATCACGTACCGCTACGCGGGCGATCGCGCCGTCCTGGTCGAGTACGGGGAGATGGAGTTCGACCTCACGCTGAACTTCTTCGTCCTCGCCGTCGACGTCGCGCTGCGCTCGCGGGCGCTTCCGGGGCTCGTCGAGGCCGCTCCTGGGTTCCGGTCGATCCTCGTGACATACGAGCCACGTGACCTCGCCGCCACCGACCTCGTCGACCACCTGCAGGCCGTCTACGACGAGCTCGAGGACGAGCACAAGATTGAGATCGGAAGTCGCCTCGTTCACCTCCCCGTCGCCTTCGACGACTCGCAGACCCGCCACGCGGTCCAGCGCTACATCAACTCGATTCGCAACGACGCGCCAAACACGGAGGGGGGACACAACGTCGAGTACGTCGTCCGCTACAACGGGCTTGCGAACGCCGAGGAGCTCTATGAGGCCGTGCTGCAGTCCGAGCAGTGGACCGCGTTCATCGGCTTCTTCCCCGGTCTGCCCTTCATGTTCCCGCTCGACCCCCGTGACGCGGTATCCGTCCCGAAGTACAACCCGACGCGCACGTGGACGCCTGAGGGCGCCCTCGGGCTCGGCGGGCCCTGCTTCGCCATCTACCCGGTCGAATCGGCCGGGGGCTACCAGCTCGTCGGCCGCACGCTGCCGACCTACGACCTCACGGGCAGCAACGCTATCTTCCGAGACAGCCCGCTTCTCCTTCGAGCGGGCGACCGCGTTCGCTTCCACCGTGTCGAGGAAGACGAGCTGCTTCAGTGCTTCGAGGACGTGCGTAGCGACCGCTACCGGTACCGGATCGAGGAGGGCACGTTCGATGTCGGCGCCTACATGGACTGGCTGCCGACGGTGCGGGACGAGGCTGACGAGCGTCGCCGGAGCCGGGAGCGGGCGGCATCGGTGACACCCGTTCCCTGAGGAGGCGCGATCGTGTCGAGAGCAGTGGAGATCCTCGAAGGCGGCATCCAGTCGACGGTCCAGGACTATCCCGGCCGCCGGGGGATGCTCGCACAGGGGTTCTTCCCGGCGGGACCCATGGACCACCTCGCGTTCCGAGCCGCCAACCTGCTCGCCGGGAATCCGGAGTCGGCCGCCGGCATCGAGGTGACGCTCGGCGGCTTCGGCCTGCGCCTCGAAGCCGAGGTGACGATCGCCGTGTGCGGAGCGGAGGCCGAGGTCGCGGTCGACGGCGAGCTGCTGCCTCTCTGGGAGAGCCGCCGTCTCGCCGCCGGATCGGAGCTGCGGATCGGCATCTCGACGGGTCCTGGCTTTCGCCAGTACGTGGCCCTGTCCGGCGGCATCGACGTGCCGCCCCTCTACGGCTCGCGCGCAACGTACACCATGGGCATGCTCGGTGGCTTCGAGGGCCGCCAGCTAAGGGAGGGCGACCGTCTCCCGCTCGGCGACGAGCCGGCAGCCAAGGAGCCGCGGCGCTTCAAGAAGGCGATCCGCCCCGTCTACGTGCGCGAGTGGGAGATCGAGGCCATCCGAGGGCCGCAGGCCGCCCCCGACTACTTCACCGAGGAGGACGTGCGGACGTTCTTCTCGCGCGCCTGGCCGGTCGACCGCAACTCGAACCGCAGCGGGATCCGCCTCGAGTCCTTCAAGTTCCAATGGGCGCGACGGAGCGGCGGAATCGCCGGCGGCCACCCCTCGAACATCCTCGACAACAGCTACCCGGTCGGCGCCGTCAACGTGAACGGCGACCTGCCGGTCATCCTCGGCCCCGACGGGCCGACGGCGGGCGGCTTCGTCTGCATCGCCACGGTCGCTCACACCGGCCTCTGGAAGATCGGCCAGCTTCGTCCGGTGGGCGACCAGGTCCGGTTCCGCGAGGTGACCATCGCAGAGGCGGCGGAACTGGACCGCGAGCTCGACGCGCTGCTGACCGACGCGAGCCTCGAAGACATCTGACGAATCGACGGAGGGCACGCATCCATGGCGGAGAAGACGGTCAAGTCACCGTACCCGGGCACGTTCTACCGGCGACCGAATCCCGAATCCGACCCGTACGTGAGCGAGGGCGACCACGTGAAGCCAGGCGAGGTCGTCGGCCTCGTCGAGATCATGAAGAACTTCTACGAGGTGATGAGCGGGGAGAACGGTGTCGTCAACCGCTTCCTCGTCGCGAACGAGGATGCGGTGGAGGCCGGCCAGGATCTCATCCTCCTGTCCTAGGGGCTCCTGGCGGCGTTGAGGAAGATCCTCGTCGCGAACCGGGGCGAGATCGCGCTCCGCATCATCCGCGCCGGTCGCGAGCTCGGCTTGGCGACAGTAGCCGTGTACTCGACCGTGGACGAGGGCTCTCTCCACGTGCGTGAGGCCGACGAGGCCGTGTGCATCGGGCCTGCGCACGCCAGGGACAGCTACCTCAATATCGCGGCGATCATCGAGGCAGCCCGCACGACGGGGGCCGACGCTGTCCATCCCGGCTACGGCTTCCTCGCCGAGAACGCACGGTTTGCAGCCGCCTGCGCCGACGGGGGGCTCACGTTCGTCGGGCCTCCGGCCGGGGTCATCGCGGAGCTGGGCGACAAGGTTGCCGCCCGCCGCGTCGCACAGGATGCCGGCGTGCCGACGGTCCCCGGAGCCGACCGCATCGACTCCTCGAGGGATGCTCTTGAGGCCGGCCGGCGGATCGGCTACCCGGTGATGGTCAAGGCCGCGGCCGGAGGCGGCGGGCGCGGGATCCGAGCCGTGCATACCCCGGAGGATCTTGCCGCGACGGTGGAGAAGGCCTCACGAGAAGCGGAAGCAGCCTTCGGAGACGCAGCGCTCTACCTCGAGAAGCTCCTCGTGGCCGCGCGTCACGTCGAGGTGCAGGTCCTCGGCGACCTCCACGGCCAGGTCGTCCACTGCTTCGAGCGGGAGTGCTCGCTCCAGCGTCGTCGGCAGAAGCTCCTCGAGGAGTCGCCCTCTCCGGCGCTCTCGCCGGAGATGCGGGAGGCGATGGCCGACGCCGCCGTACGCATCGGGCGCGCGATCGGCTACACGAGCGCCGGCACGGTCGAGTTTCTCGTCCACGACGGGACGTTCTACTTCATCGAGATGAACGCTCGGATCCAGGTCGAGCATCCGGTAACGGAGGTGGTCACGGGAATCGATCTCGTGAAGGAGCAGCTGCTCGTCGCGGAGGGCGAGCGCCTCGATGTCGATCAGGACGCGATTGCCCTCACCGGATGGGGGATCGAGTTCCGGATCAACGCCGAGGATCCGGCGCGGGACTTCCTGCCCTCCCCGGGTGAGGTCACCGCGATCGACATCCCCGGCGGGCCGGTCGTGCGCGTCGACACGGCGCTCTACGAAGGCTGCACGGTCCTGCCCTTCTACGACTCGCTGATCGCCAAGCTGATCGTTCACGGCCGGACGCGAGACGAGGCGATCGCCCGTGGGCGCCGGGCGCTCCAGGAGCTCCGTATCGAAGGGATCGAGACGACCATTCCCTTCCATCTCGATCTGATCGGCGACCCGAGCTTCCTCGCGGGCGCTTACCACGTCACCTTCGTCGACGAGCGGGCAACCCCGCGCGGCTCAGAGCTCCTTTCAGAGTGACGCTTCCTCGCTGGGGCGCATGCGTCACGCACCGCGATACTGCGTCCTCAGTCGCGCCAATATGACCTGCATATTGGCGCTCCCTGCGTCCTTGCCTCGCGGCACGTGCCTCGTGTCATGCACTGTGGCCACTTTCTGGACAGGCCCTTAAGCGTCAGGCGAGGCGTGCCAAGGGGGCGAGCTCGAGGCCGGCCTGCTCGAGCGCAGCGCGGACGGCCCCGGCGATCTCGCATGCGTTCGGCGCGTCCCCGTGGATGCAGATCGACCGCGCCGTCATCTGGAGATCCCGCCCCTCGAGCGTCTGCACCTTGCCTTCCGTCACGAGTCGAACTGCACGCGCTGCCGTGACCTTCGGATCGCGAAGCTGCTTGACGCGCTCGATGACGAGTGAACCGTCCCCTGAATAGTCGAGATCGACGTACCCCTCGGGTACGAAGGGAACACGTGCCGCGGCGGCTGCATCCTCCACCGTCGTCCCCGCGAGGAGGAGAGCCGTCTGATCCCCAAGCTCGGCGGTCGCGGTGGCGATCGCTGCGGCGAGCTCGGCGTCCGTCTGCGCCATCGCGTAGAGAGCGCCGTGCGGCTTGACGTGCTGAAGCCGGCCGCCGGCTGCCTCGGCGAACGCCTTGAGCGCGCCGGCCTGGTAGAGGACGTAGTCGCGGAGCTCCGCCGGGGAGACGGCCATCCGCCGCCGTCCGAAGCCCAGCAGATCGGGGAGCGCGACGTGGGCCCCGATGCCGACACCGTGCTCGAGGGCCAGCGCGACGGTGCGTCGCATCACCTGCGGGTCGCCGCCGTGAAAGCCGCAGGCGATGTTCGCCGAGGTGAGCTTCGGCATCAACGCCTCGTCGTCGCCGAGGGTCCAACGACCGTACGACTCGCCCATGTCGGCGTTGAGATCGACGGTGCGCGTCATCGATCCCGTAGGCTCCTACGGCCCTCGGTCGAGCGCGCCGACGATCTCCGCCGGCTCGGCTCGCCTCGTGTAGTCGGGCTCGACAAAGGCGTAGGCGACCTTGCCGTCGCGTCCGATCACGAACGTCCCCGGGACGGGCAGCTCCCACGAGTCGTCGCCGTTGACCTGCGGGAGAAGGAGGTCGAGCCGGGTCTCATACAGGGCGCGTACCTCGTCGGGAACCCGGAACACGATGCCGTACGAGCGCGCGACGGCGTTCCCGAGGTCGGAGAGCACCTCGAACTCGAGCGCGTTCCGGTCGGCCATCGACAGCGAGTTGTCGGGCAGCATGGGCGAGACGGCGACGAGCGCGGCGCCGTGCTCGCGGATCTGGGGCAGGATGGACTGGTAGACCTGCAACTGCAGGTTGCAGTACGGTCACCAGACGCCACGGTAGAAGGCGAGGACGACCGGGCCGCGCGCGAGCAGGTCGCCGAGCCGCACCTCGGCGCCGTGGACGTTCGGCAGGGCGAAGTCCGGCGCGCGCCCGCCGACGCCTACCGCCCCCGCGCCGACGCCCGCGTCGCGAAGCGCCTGGATCCCGCGGGCAATGGTCGCGGTGACCTCGGGCGGGCGGCTCGCCGCGCTCGCCTGCCGCTGCTCGTCGAGTCGCTGTTGGAGGCTCTCGGTTATGGTGAACACCCTACCCGGAGGAGCCATGGCCAGGAAGACCACCATCTTCGACGCGATCTCCACGGGTGACGCCTCCCGCGTGAAGCGCAAGCTCGCCCGGGAGCCTGCGTCGATCGCCGATCGTGACCGGGACGGTCTGAGCCCGCTGCTCCGTGCGGTCTACGAGGGAAGGACCGACATCGTGGAGGTCCTGCTCGACTCTGATCCCGAGCTCGACGTCTTCGAGGCAGCCGCGCTCGGCAGGGCGGCAGACCTGAGGCGCATGGGGGGACGGAGCAAGCGGCGGCTGAACGCCTACTCCGAGGACGGCTTCACACCCCTCCACCTCGCGGCGTTCCACGGCCACGGCGACGCCGTCGAGCTGCTCCTCGACCTCGGCGCGGAGATCGAGGCACGCTCCACCAATCGGCGGCTGCCCGGCGTCACGCCTCTGCACAGCGCGGCCGCGGGCCACCAGACGGCGGTCGCCGTGCTGCTCCTCGATCGCGGAGCCGATCCGAACGCCGCTCAGCCGGGCGGATGGACGGCCCTCCACCAGGCCGCGGCGAGCGGCGACCTCGAGCTCTGTCGAGCGCTCCTGCGCAAGGGCGCGGTACGAATGGCAATGGCGGACGATCGCTCCCGTCCGCTCGACTTCGCGATCGAGAACCGCCACGCCGACGTCGTCTCGCTGCTCAAGTCGGGGACGTGAGCGGCCGGGCGCGAGCGGCGAGGGGCCGCCGGTCCTACCCCTGAGCGGGCGTGAACGCGGTGACGGTTCCCGTCTCGTAGTTCGCCACCCAGAGGGAGCCCGAGCCGAAGTCCATGCCCAGCGGGCTCTCGCCCACGGGGACGGGCTCGTCCGCCACCTGTCCCGTCGAGGGGTCGATCCGCGCGCCGGTCTGGGTGCCGAGCGCCCCGACCGGGGCGGCCCAGACGGATCCCCCGCCGACGGCGACCGTCGTCCGGCCGGTCTCGGCGACCTGGCTCGCGGGCTCGATGATCTCGTCTCCCCTCGGATCGATGTGCGTGACCGTCCCGTCGTCGCCGGTCACCCACACGCCGTTCGCGCCGGTCGCGACGTACTCTGGCAGCCCCGGAAGGTCGATCGTGGCGGCGACGGCGTTCGCCTGGCGGTCGATCCGCGTCACCGTGCCCCCGCCCTCCTCGGGCGAGCCGGGGCTCGCGACCCAGACGGCGCCGAACCCGGTAGCGATCCCGAGCGGCGCGGAGCCGATCGGGATCTCGGCGACCGTCTCGTTCGTCGCAGGGTCGATGCGCGTCACGAGCCCGAGGCTCGGGCTCGTGACCCAGACGCCTCCGCTCCCGACGGCGACGCAGGTCGCGTCCTCCACGTCGATCAGCCTGCCGACCCGGTTGGTCTGCGGGTTGACGCGCGCCACGCTCCCACCGCGCGTCGTGGCCCAGACCGCTCCCGCGCCGACCGCGACGCCGCAGGGTCGATCGCTGCCGATCTCGTCGCCCACCCCGACCCGGGCGGCGACCGTCCCCGTGAGCGGATCGATTCGCACGAGGCGCACGCCGTCGCGGACGACCCACACGCCGCTCTCGCCCACGGCGACGGCGTTCGGTAGGCCTCCGACCTCGATCGTCCGCGTCTCCTCCACGGGCTCGGTGTCGACCGGTGGCAGCGCGCCGGTCGCGCCGGTCTCGACGATCGCGGTGTCGAGAGCGCCGAGATCGCCGTCGGCGCCTCCGGATTCCCGCAGCGCGAGGATGACTCCGGCGAGCGTTCCGAGGCCCACGAGCAGGCCGACGACGGCGGCGAACGCTGCTCGGGTCTGGCGACTCACGATCGCTCACCATAGTCCGAACGACGGCCGGCGCAGCGGTGCGGCGGAGCCGGGCTGCGCGCCGACCTCGGTCGACGATCGCGGATCGTCTACCCTCGGGTTGGAGGTGAGACCATGGCGAAGGTCACCAAGACCGACGAGGAGTGGCGGCGCGAGCTGACGCCCGCCCCGTACGAGGTGCTCCGCCGGAAAGGGACCGAGCGACCGTTCACCGGTGAGTACTGCTCGACGAAGGAGCCCGGCCTCTACCGCTGCGGAGGGTGCGGCTCGGAGCTCTTCCGCTCGGGCACGAAGTTCGAGTCCGGCACCGGCTGGCCGAGCTTCTTCGAGCCGGTGAGCCCGGACGCGGTCGCGCTGGAGCAGGATACGAGCCATGGCATGGTCCGCACGGAGGTGCTGTGCGCGACCTGCGACGGCCATCTCGGCCATGTCTTTCGCGACGGCCCGCCTCCCAGCGGCCTGCGGTACTGCATCAACTCCGTCGCCCTCACGCTCGACCGGGCGGAGTCGGAGGTCTCGGGTCGTCCCTCCTAGACGATTGATCGGACTTTCCGATCAAACGCCTAGGGCTACCTGCGAGAGTACGAGGCCGAGGGGCTCGCGTAGGCATCGCCGCGGTCACCCGGCGATCGGTCAAGGCTTGCGCTGGAAGAGCCACAGGAGCCCGACGGGGTCGAAGCCGAGCCGACGGTAGAGGTGCATGGGCCAGTCGTCGGCTTCGGCTTGGAGGAAGACGAGCGCAGCGCCGTCCGCGCGCGCGGCCGCGAGCGCGCAGAGGACGACCGCGCGCGCCAGGCCGCGGTTGCGATACGCCTTGAGCGTCATCACGGACTCGATCTGGGCGACCGCTCCGTCCTCGTAGAGGTCGGCGGCCGAGACGACACGTCCATCCACGCTGGCGCCGAAGGAGCGCATGGCCGCATGCCGGCTCGGCGCCTCGAGGAGCTGGCGCTGCGTCTCCGGGGAGTTGTCGAGTGGGTCCTCCTCGAGGAACGCCCGACGGAACGGGCGCAAGGCGTCCTGGTCCATCTCGGCTGCGCCCGCCTCGGCTGGGCGGTCCGGGTTGCGCGCGTGCGCCATGAGGACGTGCCGCGTCGCCGACCAGCTCAGCGCTGCGAAGCCGGGGGCCAGGCGCTCACCGCCGTCCTCGTCGGCGACGACGATCTGGCGGTGCGCCAGCCCGGCGCGGCCGAGCACGCGATCGGCCGCCGCCGCGAGGCCGCCGGGCGCGATCTCCGAGGCGTCGTCGACCCACACGAAGTTGAGGTCCCACACGTGCGTCAGCTCGTCGTCGAGCGCGCCGAAGCCGAACGGGAGGGGGACCAGGCAGCGTGCGGTCGCGACCGCGTGACGCCGCAGGAACGACACGGCGCGCTGGCGATCGCTCGCCACAGCTCGATCGCGTTTGGCTTCCACGGTCGGGCAGCGTACCCGTCCGCGACGGCTTCCGGGATGTCGCCCCGGCTGGGCCGCGTTCCGCCGTGCCGATGCCCTCGCGTGGAGGGGCGCTCTCAGCCGAGGAGGTCGGCGAGCTCCTGGCCCCCGTCGATCAGCCACTGGAGCGGGGCACGCTCGACGATCTCCCGCACGACCGTGGCGAGAAACCCGTTGAGCGAGCCTCGCTCCTCCGCGTCGTCGATCGCGGCGAGCATGCCGGCCCGGACAGCCCGCTCGATCGTCTCGTCGTCCCAGGGGATCGGCTCCACGCCGGATCGCGGCTCGAACGAGAGGACCAGCTCCTCGCGGGTCGTCCCGAGCTCGCACGCGGCGCCGTCCAGCCCGTCCAGCACGATGCGCTGGATCGTCGCGTCGATGCCCTCGCCGGGGAAGGGCGGCCGTGGCTCGCACGGGTCCTGGATCGCGAGCTCGCCGGTATCCGTCGCACCCTCGGAGAACTCGACCGCGATGAGCGCTCCGGCACCGACGAGAAGGACCGCGAGCGCCGCGATGCCGATCCAGCGGCGCGTCACGGCGCGAGCCGCCTCCGGAACACGACGGCAGGGACCAGCGCGACGGCCGCGAGGAGCGCGCAGAAGAGGAACGACCAGCGGAAGCCGCGCGTGATCGCCGCTGCGATCGTGTCGACCAGGTCGTCCTGCAGCCGTCGGACGCCCGTGTTGGTGTCGGCCCCGTGCTCCTCGAACGGTCCCGTGAAGTCGGGAATCTCTCCCTTCTGCGCCTGCTCGAAGACGTCGCGCATGTCCAGGGCGAGCGGGATCTTCGTCGTCGCGGGAATCTCCCCGTCGATGATCGCCGCGGTCGCGTTGAGCTTCGCGACATCACCTGACTGGGTCAGATCGCTGGCGAGGATCGGCGCGACGACGGCGAGCGCGAGCACCAGGCCCAGATGGCGAACGCCGATCGTGAACGTCCCGCTGCGCGCGATCCCGGCCTGCTCGGACAGGGCAGCGTGCGTCAGCACGGGAACCGCGAGCCCGAGCCCGAAGCCGCACAGCGCGAACGACCCGAGGGCGTAGGCGAGATCGGTCGACGGCAGGAAGGCGAGTCCAACCAGGCCGGCGGCCAGCACGATCGCGCCGCCGCCGGCGGCGAGCACCGCGGGCAGTCGGGCGGCGATCGGATGCGCCGCCACCGTCGCGGCCGGGATGACGCTCACGATGCCGGCGCCCTCGATGGGCGAGTAGCCGAAGACGTTGATGACGAGGAGGACGCCGAGGAACAGCGTGCCGGCGAGCGCTCCGAACACGAGGGCGAGGCAGACGTTCGCAGGAACCGTTCGCCGGAGTGACGATGCCGCATCGCGCTCCTCGAGCGTCGCCCTGACGTGCGAGCCGACCGTCGCGAGCAGCGCCACGCCGGCGATCGGCGCTTGGGCGACGAAGATCGCCCGCCAGTCGAACGCCTGGGTGAGCGCGCCGCCGAGCGCCGGGCCGAGCGCGGCTCCGAGCGCGCCCACGACCGTCCAGATCGCGACGCCGCGCCGCACGGAGCCCGCGAGGGCGCCCAGGACGGGCAAGCTCCCCGCGAGGAGGAGGGCACCCCCGAGGCCCTGCACCGAGCGCGCGGCAACGAGGAACTCGAGGCCGTCCGCGAGCGCGCACGCGATCGACGCGCCGAGGAAGACGAGGAGCCCGGCACCCATCACCACGTGGGCGCGCGTCCGGTGGACGAGGAAGACGAGGGCGAGCGCCCCCACCGCGACCGCGACGTTGTACGAGGTGATCACCCACGCGATGCCTTCGATGCTCGTGTCGAGCTCCGCGTACAGCTCGGGGAGGGCGAGCACCACGATGGAGGAGTCGGCGAACGCGACGGCCACCGCCGTGGCCACGGCTGCCGCCAGGAGAGCGCGCCACGCGGCGACCCCGTAGGGCGGCCGGGTCCAGCCGACCTTCTCGACGAGCCGCTCCGCGTCGGCCATCCCGACCGAGGATACCGCGACGTTCGCTCGGCCTTCCCGAGCAAACGTCTAGGATGACGGCGCCGGCACGAGGGCGCCGGCGGCTGCGATCCCTTGCCGATGGACGGTCGACTCGAGGAGCTGAGAGGACGGCTCGCCCAGGTCGAGGACCTGGGCCGGGCCGGGCGCCTGCTCGCCTGGGACCAGCAGACGATGATGCCGCGGGGCGGGGCGGAGGCGCGGGCGCAGCAGCTCGCGACGATCGAGCGCGTCGCGCACGAGCTGTTCACGAGCTCCGAGGTGGGCGGGCTGCTCGAGCAGCTTCGCCTGTACGAGGAGAGCCTGGATCCGGACTCGGACGACGCGAGCCTGATCAGGGTCGCGCGACGTGACTACGAGAAGGCCGTCCGAGTCCCGCCGTCGCTCCGCGCCGAGCTGGCCCACGCGGCGTCCGCCGCGCAGCAGGCATGGGTCGACGCGCGCGCGGAGTCCGACTTCGGGCGCTTCCTCCCGTACCTCGAGCGAAACGTCGAGCTGCGGAGGCGCTACATCGACTGCTTCGAGCCGTCCGAGCGCTACGACGCTCTCCTCGACGACTACGAGCCGGGAACCACGACGGCCGAGGTGCGCCCGATCTTCGCACGACTGAAGGAGCGGTTGATCGAGCTCGTCGCGACCGCGGTTCGGAGCGGGAACGCCGACGACGGCCCGGCGCTCCCAGGCCCCTTCCCGCTGGAGCGCCAGCGCGAGCTCGAGCTCGCGATCCTCGAGCGCTTCGGGTACGACCGAGCCTCCTGGCGGACCGACCCGTCCCCGCACCCGTTCGCAACGGCGATCTCGAGCTCGGACATCCGACTGACTACCCGCCACTTCGAGCACAGCCTGAACGGCCTCTTCGCCTCCATGCACGAATGCGGGCACGGCCTGTACGAGTCCGGCTCGCCGCCGGAGTTCGAGCGCTCGCCCCTCGCAGGCGGGGTCTCGCTCGGCCTGCACGAGTCCCAGAGCCGCCTCTGGGAGAACC
>CAZCIJ010000003.1:13343-33944 GCA_964498265.1 uncultured Gaiellales bacterium
AAGCACTCTTCGGCACACTCCATGAAGCCGGGCACGGCATCTACGAGCAGGGACGCGACGAGGAGCACTTCGGCACGCCGATGGGAAACTCGATCTCGTTGGGCATTCACGAATCGCAATCGCGGATGTGGGAGAACCTGGTCGGCCGCAGCCTCTCGTTCTGGCGCTGGTTCTACCCGACGCTCCAGTCGGCGTTCGCGGAGTCGCTCGGGGCGATCGACCTCGAGCGGTTCCATCGCTCCATCAACAGCGTCCGGCCGTCGTTCATCCGGGTGGAGGCGGACGAGGTGACGTACAATCTGCACGTCGTCCTGCGCTTCGAGCTCGAGCAGGAGATCTTCGAGGAGCGCCTCGAGCTTCGAGACCTCCCGGACGCCTGGAACGCCCGCATGCGGGAGTACCTGGGAGTCGACGTGCGGAACGACGCCGAGGGCGTCCTCCAGGACATCCACTGGTCGAGCGGGATCTTCGGGTACTTCCCCACCTACTCCCTCGGCAACGTCATGTCCGTCCAGATCTACGAGGCCGCGGCGCGCGCGATTCCGGATCTCGAGGGCCGGATCGAGGCCGGCGAGTTCGGCGAGCTTCGGGAGTGGCTGCGCGAGAACCTGCATCGCCATGGACGGAAGTTCACCCCGAAGGAGACGCTCGAGCGAGTCGTCGGGAGCGCGATCGACCCCGAGCCCTACCTGCGCTACCTCGAGCGCAAGGTCGGCGAGCTCGCGGCGCCCATCTAGTGCGGCCTCTCACAACGTTTGGCTCGAAACACCGCAGCTTGGAGGCCACACTTGCGGCCGCTACGCGGCCGTTGATGCTTTGGTTGTTGAGGCTGGGGCAGCCGGCGTGGCCTGGCCCGAGGGACGGGAGCGGCTCGGGATCTCTCGAAAAGAGGAAGCTGACCCCGGCCGCGGAGCGGCCGCAAGTGCGGCGTCGCGGGAGGCGAGGTTCAGGTGCAACGTCGGGAGACGCCGCACTAGTGAGCGCGCTGCGCGGGCGCGACGCCTGCGCCCGGTCATGTCGTCCGGACCGGGGAGTAGCGTCCAAGGCGCCCCATCGTGCTTCTCGTCGCGGTTGTCGCATTCGCGTTCCTCGTGCTGGTCCTACTGAGGCCGGGGCTCCTGCGTCGACGGGCGATCGCCGCCACGTTCGCTGCCTTCGGCATCGTCGCCGCGCTCGTCGCGAACGCGGTGACCAGCGACCCGTTCCTCGTGGCGGCGGCTTGCGCGCTGCCGGTCCTCCTCGGCCTGCTGCTCCAGGAGATGCTGGACGGCGTCGTGGCGGTCACGTCGTCTCAGCGCTCCAAGCGACGGGACGGACACCGGCGCACGCCCGAGGAGCGTGAGCGCGATCGGGCGCGCCGGGAGCGCGACCGCCAACGGATAGCCGCGTAGCGGAGGTGAGGGATGGCCGACAGGGAAGAGATCCGCGTACCAGAGCTCGGAGAGCCGCTCAGCCACTACACGGATGCGGTGCGCGCGGGCGACCTGCTCTTCATCTCCGGCTGCGTCCCGACGGACGCCGAGGGGAACGTCGTCGACGACGACGTGACCGCTCAGGCGCGCAAGGTGTTCGACAACATCGGCGCGGTCCTGCGCGCCGCCGGGGCGAGCGCGGGCGACGTCGTCAAGGTAACGGTCTTCCTGACCGACGTCGACGACCGGGCGCGCATCAACCCGGTGCGCCAGGAGTTCTTCGGCGAGGCACGGCCGGCGAGCACGCTCGTCGAGGTGAGCCGCCTCGCCGTCCCCGGCGTCAAGATCGAGGTCGAGGCCGTGGCGCGGGTGCCGCGCCCGTGACGGAATCGGGCGTGCTCGGAGCCCGGGCCGTCCCGTAGAGCCGGGCCAGGCGGCTCGCGGGCACGCCGGCCATGTACAGCCCCTGGATCAGGAGCCACAAGCCGAGCGTGCGGGCGATGCCGTGCCGCCGCCAGCGGCGGGACGACGTCACGGCCGGCCCGGGGAGGCAGACCGTCCGTCCGCTGCGCTCGAGGCGTCGGGCGAAGTCGTAGTCGTCCATGATCGCGAGCGGGCGGAAGCCGCCGAGCGCGCGGAAGATCTGGGGGCGGACGAAGACGGCCGAGTCGCCGTAGTAGATGCCGTGGCGGCGCAAGCCTCGAGAGAGGCCGTCCATGAACCGCGAGAAGCCACCGCCGCCGTCAAACCGCAGGGCGAAGTTGCCGCCCGCGACGCCGGCGTCCGAGTGCGCGGCCGCGAGCGAGCTGTACGCCGTCTCCGGCAGCCGAGTATCAACGTGGAGGACGAGCAGGAGATCGCCCGACGCGCCGCGTGCCGCCTCGTTGAGCTGTGCCGCTCGACCGCGGGGCAGCGGCGGGCTCGTGAGGACGAGCGGGCGAAGCTCGTGCCCGCGCGCAGCGGCGACCGTTCCGTCCCGCGAGCCGCCGTCCACCACCACGACCTCGAGCCGGCCCGCGAGGTCGGCGAGCGCGTCCAGCGCGGCCGGAAGCTCCTCCACCTCGTCGAGCACCGGCATGAGCACGCTCACGAGCGGCCGCATGTGGTACTCGTACCGCGGATGGCGCCTGCTCGGCTCACGGAGGGGCTCTGGGCCTCGATCGAGGACGTCTACGCCGCGATCCTCGCACACCCGTTCGTCGCCGGTCTCGCCGACGGAAGCCTCGAGCGCGAGTCGTTCCGCTTCTACGTGGTGCAGGACTCCCACTACCTGCGTGAGTACGCGCGGGCGCTCTCGCTCCTCTCCGCGCGGGCTCACGCCGAGGGGGACATCCTGATGTTCAGCCGGCACGCAGCCGCGGCGATCGAGGTCGAGCGTTCGCTCCACGAGAGCTTCTTCCGCGACCTCTCCGTCGGCGAGCACGACGTGTCGGCGACGCCCATGTCCCCGACGAACGTCGCCTACACGAGCTACCTCCTCGCCGCCTGCTACGGCGGCTCGTTCGCCGAAGGACTCGGCGCCGTGCTGCCCTGCTACTGGATCTACTGGAAGGTCGGGACGGAGCTGCTCGCCCGCAGCTCGCCGGATCCGCTCTACCGACGCTGGATCGACACCTACGGCGGCGAGGAGTTCGGCGAGATCGTGCAGGCCGTGCTCGACCTCGCCGACCGCATCGCGCCCGGGCTCGGCTCGGCGGAGCGCGAGCGCCTCGGCGAGCACTTCGTGCAGACGAGCCGCTTCGAGTGGATGTTCTGGGAAGCCGGCTACCGCCGCGAGTCCTGGCCCATCTGATGGCGACGAGCGTGACCGCCCCCCGGGAGCGGATCCGTCGCGGCGGGCGCGGCGGCCTCGACGACGTCTGGCACGTGATCGTCCTGAACGACGACCACAACACGTTCCAGGGTGTCGCCGCCGCCCTGAGCGAGGTTCTCCCGGGCGTGTCCTACGACCAGGGGATGGCGCTCGCGAACACGATCCACAACGCGGGTCAGGCCATCGTCTGGTCCGGGCACCGGGAGCGCGCCGAGCACTACTGGCAGGAGCTGAAGGGACGCGGGCTCACGCTGGCCCCGCTCGAGCAGTAGCGCGGCATAGGCTCCCGTCCATCGACGAGCTGTCGCTCTCCGGGCTCCTCCGCACCGCCCTCGCGAGCTACCGGCACGACTTCTTCCGGTCGCGCTGCTCGCCGTGGTCGTCCTCGTCGCGCTCGCGATCGGTGAGACGTTCGTCGAGCGTGCACGCGGTCGGGCATTCGCTTGCCGAGATCGCTTGGGAGGAGGACGTCGTCGCGGGCATCGTCACCAACGCCGTGCTCGCCGTCCTCGTCGGCGCGATGGTGGGGCTGATGGAGGTGACGCTGGCCCACGAGCTCATCGCGCGCGACCGGCGCTCGAAGGCCGCGTAAGGGCGCCGGGAAGGGAAGCAGCCGGCGAGCGGCGGGGCTCGCGCGGCGGGCTCAGCGGCCCTCGAAGCTCGGCTTTCGCTTCTCGAGGAAGGCGTGGACGCCTTCCTCGAAGTCGTGGCTCGACCGCAGAAGGCCGTATGCGAGCCCTTCGAGCTCGAGGCCGAGCGGGAGCGGCCCGTCGTAGGCGTGATTGAGCACCCGCTTGGCCATCGAGAGAGCGAGCGGGGAGAGCTCGGCGAGGTCTGCGAGCACACCGTCGACGGCCCGGTCCAGCTCGCCCGCGGGGACGACCTCGGACACGAGCCCCCAAGCGAGCGCCTCGCCGGCGCTGATGCGCTTGCGGCGCATCACCACGTCCTTTGCCCGTCCGAGGCCGGCGAGGCGGGCGAGGCGCTGGGTGCCGCCCGAGCCCGGGATCATCCCGAGCCCGACCTCCGGAAGGCCGAGCTGGGCGTCCTCGGCCGCGACTCGGAAGTCGCAGGCGAGCGCGAGCTCGAGACCGACGCCGAGGCAGTAGCCGCGGATCCGGGCGACCACCGGCTTGGGGCACCGTTCAGGCGCGGCGACGTTCCAGGCGAGCCGCGACAGCCGCTCCGGGTCGTGCTCGAGGAAGGCGGCGATGTCGCCGCCGGCCGTGAACGCCTGGTCGCCGGCACCCGCAAGCACGACGGCTCGCACCGCCTCGTCCGCGCCGAGCTCCCCGAACGCCGCCGCGAGCTGCTCACGAGCAAGCATCGAGACACGGTTCATCTTCTCGGGGACGTCGAGGGTGATCGTGGCCACGCCTCGATCGTCCCGTGTGACGCGGAAGCCGTCGTACTGGCTCACGCGCTCTCCTCCTCCCTCAACCTGCGGCGCAGGATCTTCCCCGAAGGGCTCTTCGGGAGCGTCTCCACGAAGCGGTACTCCCGCGGACGCTTGAACCGGGCCAGGCTATCCGAGGCCAGGCAGTGGGCGTCGAGGTCGTCGGACGTCACCCCTTCGTCTGCCACGACGCACGCGACGACCCGCTGGCCGAAGCGGTCGTCCGGCCACCCGATGACGGCCACCTCGCGCACGCCCGGCGCATGAGCCAGGACCTCCTCGACCTCGAGCGGGTGGATGTTCTCGCCGCCCGAGATGATCATGTCGTCGACGCGGCCGACGATCCAGAGCTCGCCGTCGTCGTCGAGCCGGCCGAGGTCGCCCGTGAAGTACCAGCCGCCCCGGAGGGCCTTCGCGTCCGCGTCCGGGCGGTTCCAGTAGCCCTCGAAGGCCTCGTCGGAGGAGAGGTGGCAGATGATCTGTCCCTCGGCGCCGGCCTCCATGACGTCGTCGGGCCCGGCGTCCTCGGCGGCGCGCACGAGGCGCAGGCGCGCGTTCAGCGCGGGCCGGCCGGCGCACCCGGGCTTCGCGGGCTGGTCGCGGTGGATCGAGAACGTGTAGATCTCCGTCGAGCCGTAGTGGTTGAAGAAGACGCGAGGGTGAAAGGCCGAGGTGCAGCGCTCCACGAGCGCCCCCGTCATCGACGCGCCCGCATAGCCGATCGACTCGACCGAGCCGAGGTCGTATGCGTCGAGCCTCGGGTGCGACACGAGGTCGTGGAAGAGCGTCGGAGCGAGGTAGAGGGAGCTGATGCGCTCGCGCTGCACGAGGGTGAGCGCGGCCTCGGCGTCCCAGTCGCGCTGGCAGACGTAGCAGCCGCCGATGAGCGACATGGCGATCATCGAGTGGTCGCCCATCGTGTGGTAGAGGGGCATGACCCCGAGGGTGCGGTCCCCCATTCGGTAGCCGTGATGGACCACCTGCGAGAGGCCGCCGGCCCGCTCCGCCCGGTGGGAGCGAGGGACGCCCTTCGGCCGCCCGGTCGTCCCCGACGTGTAGAGCATGATCGAAGGATCCCCCGCGTCGAGATCGAGCGCGCCGGGCTGCTTCGGGTCTGCCCCCCGCGGCCGGAGCGGCTCGTCGGCGTCGAAGAACAGCTTCGCGCCCGAGTCGGCGACGCAGTAGTCGACGTCTTCCCGGGACGCGCGATGCGACAGGGGCACGAGCACCGCGCCGAGCCACTGGCAGGCCCAGAAGAGCTCCACGGTCTCGTGGCGGTTGCGCGCGATCGCGGCCACCCGATCGCCCCGGTGCACCCCCTCGCCGGCCAGCCGGCCAGCCAGCCGCGCGGCCCGTGCCCGGAGGTCGGCGTAGGTGAGGCGGACGTCGCCGTCGACGACCGCCTCGGCCTCCGGCGTGCGCTCGGCGGCGTAGAGGAGGGACAGCGCGAGATTCATGCGCTCTGCCCGCGGGAGACGCTGAGGATCGCCTCCACGATCGGCTCGTATCCCGTGCAGCGACAGAGGTGACCCGAGAGCATATCCGTGACCTGCTCGCGCGTCGGCTCTCGATGGCGCTCGAGGAAGTCGAGCGCGGCCATGAGGATACCGGGCGTGCAGAAGCCGCACTGGAGCGCGTGGCGCGCTCGGAAGGCGCGCTGAAGCGGGGTGAGCTCGCCGGCCCCGGCCACTCCTTCCACGGTGCGCAGTTCGGAGCCGTCGGCTTGGGCGGCGAGGAGGAGGCACGAGCGTACGGCGACCCCGTCGAGCAGCACGGTGCACGCGCCGCAGACGCCGTGCTCGCAGCCGACGTGCGTGCCGGTGAGCCCGAGCGTGTGGCGCAGGAAATCCGAGAGGAGCACGCGCGGCTCGACCACCTCGCGGTAGCGCCGACCGTTGACGGCGACGTCGACGGAGATCACCCTGCGCCCATCCTGCTCGAAGCGTGCCGCCTCGCGTGCGTGATCGGTGTCTCGCACCACGGAGCCCTTCCAGCCACCGGCAGCCGCGCGGTGGGCACGGGACCTCGTCGCGGGCCCGCGCGGCCCGTCCTGCACGCGCGCACGCGCGGGGTCATGCCCGCTCCGTCGCCGCTCGCCAGGCCGTGAGGAGCCCTCGCTCGACGAGCACCGCAGTGAGATGGCGCTGGTACGCCGCCGTCGCGTGCAAGCCGTCGCTCGGCTGGACGGCAGCCGCCGCCATCGCGCCGGCCTCGCGCGCGAGCTTCCCGTCGAGGGCCTCGCCGATGGCGATCGATGCGACCTCCGGAAGCAGCGTGGGTCGATCGACGGTCGCACCGAGGGCCACCGTCGCCTCGGTCACTCGAGCGCCGTCGGTGCGCACGGCGGCCGCCACCATCGCGAGCGCGTAGTCGCCCGCTCGGAGCGCGACCTCTTCGAACGCCCAGCCCCAGCCGGGGCCGCTGTCGGGCCAAACCGTCTCGACCACGAGCTCGTCCGGCCGAAGCGCGGTCGTGAAGTGCGTGAGGAAGAACTCCGGGGCGGCGATCGTCCGCCGGCCAGTCTGCGAGGCTGCGACCACAGACCCCCCAAGGGCGACGAGGGCGACCGGGAGCTCGGCGCGCGCGTCTCCGTGGGCGATAGAGCCGCACACCGTGCCGCGGTTGCGTGTGACGAAATGGCCGACGTGCGGAAGGCAGAGGTCGCCGAGGGGGCACACGCCGGCGAAGGTCGTCTGGCGCACGAGAGCACCGACCCGAGCAGCAGCGCCATCGCCATCCACGTTGTCCAATCCGCCAACATGATTGATGTCTACCAGAAGCGCCGGACGGGCCAGCCTCATCGTCAGGAGCGGCATGAGGCTCTGTCCTCCGGCCAGCACCTTCGCCTCGTCGCCGTGGTCGGCGAGGAGGGCGAGGGCCTCGTCGAGTGACGTCGGCCGTGCGTACTCGAAGGGCGGGGGCTTCACGTCCGCGCTGCCAGGAGCTCCCAGACCCGCGGCGGGGTGAGCGGCAGCTCGACGCGGTCGTCTCCGAGCGCGTCGGCGACGGCGTTGGCAAGCGCGGCGGGAGCGCTCATCGTGTTCCCCTCGCCGAGGCCCTTCGCTCCGAGCGGCATGAACGGTGACGGAGTCTCACGGTGGGCGGAGGCGAGACGGGGGAGATCGGGGGCCGTCGGACAGAGGTAGTCCATGAGGCTGGCCGTCACGAGGTTCCCGTCCTCGTCATAGGCCATGCGCTCGAACAGCGCCGCCGCGGCTCCGTGCCAGAAGCCGCCGTGGACCTGGCCCTCCACGATCAGGGGGTTGAGAAGCCTGCCCGCGTCGTGAACGGTGACGTAATCGAGCACGTGGACCTGACCCGTGGAGCGATCGAGCTCGACCACTGCGACGTCGACGACGAACCCGTGCGTCGCGGAGGACGCCACGCGGTCCTCGTCGTCAGGCGGGTCGAGGTTCGGGGCGGCGAAATAGGCCGTCGCCTGGAGCCCGGGCTCGGTGCCCGGTGGAAGGGACTCGGGATTCCAGTGCGCCGCCCCGGCGATGCGCTTCAGCGAGATCGAGCGCCCCGCGGAGCCGCGCACGACGGCCGTCCCTTCGCGTAGCTCGACGTCCTCCGGCGCGCATTCGAGCGCGTGCGCCGCGATCGCCCTGACCTTGTCCGCGACCCTCTCGGCCGCGCGCATGACCGCTCCGGTGCCGACGCCCGCGAAGCGGGAGGAGTAGTTACCCGACGCCACGGTCCATGCGGACGTGTGCGTATCCACGTCGGCGAGCACCTCGACGTCCGAGGGGCGCACGCCGAGCTGGTCGGCCACGAGCTGGGCGCACACGGTCTTGTGCCCCTGTCCCTGCGGCGTCGTCGCGATTCGGACCGTGATCCCCGACGACGGGCCGACCAGCACCGAGGCTCCCTCCGCGTTCCCGGACTTCGGCAGCTCGCGGGCGCGCTGCTCGGGGGTTCGCGCGAGGCTGATATATCCCATGTTCGAGACGGACGGCTCGACGACGCACGCGAGCCCGATTCCCACGAGACGGCCTTCCTCCCCCGCGCGTGCCTGCTCCCTCCGCCGCTCGTCGTAGCGAGCCAGTCGCAGCGCGTCGTCGAGGCATCCCTGGTAGTCGCCGGAGTCGTAGAGGCCCCCCGAGGGCGTGTGGTAGGGGAAGTCAGCCGCTGCGACGAGGTTCCGGCGGGCGAGCTCGGCCGGGTCGAGTCCGAGCCGGCGGGCCGCGATGGCCATCGTCCGCTCGAGCGCGAGGTACAGCTGAGGCCCGCCGAACCCCCTGTTGAGGCCCGTTGGACAGCGATTCGTGAGCACGACGCGGTTGCGGGCGGCGACGTTGCGCACGCGGTAGGCGCCGCTGAGGGAGCCGTGCATGCGGTAGAGCGTTGCCGGCTCGGGCGCTCGCACGTACGCGCCGACGTCCTCGACGGCGTCGTAGCGAATCGCGAGCAGCTCGCCGTCGGCGGAGAAGCCGGCCTCGACGTCCGTGACCCGCGCGGTTGCGCACGAGCTCGCGGTGAGGTGCTCGAGCCGGTCCTCGATCCAGCGTACCGGTACGCCGAGCTTCTGCGAGGCGAGCCCCATGAGCACCACGTACACGTAGACGGCGGACTTGATCCCAAAGCTCCCGCCAGAGTCCGGCGGGGTGATGAGGCGCAGCCTTCCGCCCGGCAGCCCGAGCGAGGAGGCGGCGACGGAATGCAGCGTGAACGGGCCCTGGAAGTTCGTCCACGCCGTCAGAGTGGAGGAGGACGCGTCCCAGTCCGCGATGACGCCGGAGCACTCGACGGGCATCGCGCTCCAGCGAGGGAAGGAGAAGCGCTCGCGCACGACGACGTCAGCGGCAGCGAGAGCGCCGTCCGGATCGCCGTAGGCGAAGGAGCGGTCGGACGCGACGAGCGATGGCGTGCGGGCGGCCTCCAGTGGATCCAGCACCGGGTCGAGCGGCTCGTACTCGACCGCGATGAGCTCGAGCGCGTCCTCGGCGACGTAGCGATCGCGCGCGACGACCACGGCGAGCGGCTCGCCCGCGTATCGCGCCGTCTCGTGCGCGGCGGCGCGGTAGGCAAACGGGCTGTCGACGCCGGCTGGAAACGGCTGCGATCCCTCGGCGACCTCAGCCCCCGTGAGGACACCGACGACGCCCGGAAGCGCCAGCGCGTCCGACGGATCGAGCCTCGCCACGCGGGCGTGCGCGACCTGCGAGCGCAGCACGGCGGCGTGACAGACGTTCGGAACGGGGTCGAGATCGTCCAGGAACCGTCCCTGGCCTCGGAGCAGCGTCTCGTCCTCGAATCGCTCGATCGGCCTGCCGATCCAGGTGCCTGCGCTCACGCTGGGAGCCTAACCTCGGGCGGTCGGGGTCGCGTGTCGCTCGACTCCAGGATTCCGCCCGAGAGACCGATACCCGGCCTGATGATCAACGAGGCTAGCCGCAAGTGGTGGGTGCTCGTCGCGATGACGGGGTCCCTGTCGATGAGCGATCGAGGCTCCTCGGGGTCGTTCAGGACGCATCGACCTCTGGGATCACGTGGGCGTACTACGCCGGAGGGGCTGTCCTCGTCGTCGCTGCGCTCGCCGGATTCGTCGTGCTGCGTCACGCGCGGTACGAGGATGAACCCGAGCTCGTGGCGACGCCAATCGTCTAGAGGCTTCCACATCAAGGCTCATGCAGGCAGCCCCGAGCGCGGGCCGACGGCGATAATTCGCGCGTGGCCGGTCTCCGCGTAGAGCTCGAGCTCTTGCTCGAGGACGTGCGCAGAGGGAACGTTCGACCAGTCGAGGCTCTCGAGCGCTTCACCTCGCTTCCCTACCGGGATCTCGGCTTCGCGCGCGTCGATCTCCATCGCGAGGTGCGCCAGGGCGCGCCGGAGGCGGTGCTCGCCGAGGGCAAGACGCCGGCTCAAGTCGCGAGCATCGTGCGGGCTCTCGTCGACGGCGGCGCCGGCAGCGTTCTCGTCACACGGACGGACGAGGCGGCTCGTGCCGCCGTGCGGGAGGTCGTCCCGGACGCCGAGGAAGACGCGCGCGCCAGGGCCGTCTGGGTCGCTCGGAGCTTGCCGCTCACGCGCGGCCGCGTCGCCATGCTCTCCGCGGGAACCTCCGACGGGCCCGTGCTCCACGAGGCGCGCATTCGGGCCACGCTGCTTGGAACGGAGGTAAGCACGCACGAGGACGTCGGCGTGGCGGGTCTCCACCGGCTCGCCTCGGTTCTGCCCGATCTCGCCGAGGCGGACTGCGTCGTCGTCGCGGCGGGTATGGACGGCGCGCTCGCCAGCGTCGTCGGCGGACTCGTCGCATGCCCGGTGATCGGCGTACCGACGAGCGTGGGGTACGGGTCTGCGGAGGGAGGCCGGACGGCGCTGAATGCGATGCTCTGCTCGTGCGCGGCCGGTCTCGCCGTCGTGGGAATCGACGACGGCTTCGGAGCGGGGACGATCGCCGCGCGGATCGCGCGGTCGGCCGCGGGATCGCCATGAACTCGTCTCCCTCGCGCCCCCCACCCTGGGCGGGGGGGAAGCCCCAGACCCAGGCCCGAGGATACCCCTCCGAGGCGCGCAGGACCGTGGCCGAGCGCGCCGACTTCGTCGCGTGACCGAGCGCCTTCTCTACCTGGACTGCATCGGCGGCATCGCCGGAGACATGCTGCTGGCGGGCCTGCTCGACGCCGGCGCTCCGCTCGAGACGCTGCACGAGCTGCCCGAGCGGCTCGGCATCGGAGGCGTCGAGATCGGTGTCGAGCGGGTCGAACGGCACGGCATCCGCTCGCTCCACGTCGACGTGCGGCCGGCGCGGAGCCCTCCGGCCCGGACCTGGCGATCGCTGCGCGAGATACTCGAGGGGGCCGAGCTGCCTCCCCCAGCCAGGGAGCGCTCGCTGCGAGTGCTTGACCGGCTCGCGCAGGCCGAGGCGGCCGTCCACGGCGGGCCGGTCGACGACGTCCACTTCCACGAGCTCGGGGGCGAGGACACGCTCGTCGACATCTCGGGCGCCCCGTTGCTCCTCGACGAGCTGGGGATCGAGCGCGTGTCGTGCTCCGCGCTTCCCTACTCGCGGGGCCTCGCTCGGGCGGCGCACGGTATTCTGCCCGTTCCGGCCCCGGCCACCGTCGAGGTCCTGCGCGGCGCTCAGGTGCGGGGGGTCGAGACCGAGAAGGAGCTCGTTACGCCGACCGGCGCAGCGCTCGCCGTCGAGCTCGCCGAGTCCTTCGGGCCGCCCCCGCTGCTCGTCCTCGAACGAGTCGGCTACGGGGCCGGGAGCGACGACGTTCCCGACAGGCCGAACGTCCTGCGAGTCCTCGTCGGTCAGGTCCGGGGGGCCCAGGCGGAGGAGGTCGTCCTCCTCGAGACGAACCTCGACGACCTCAGCCCCGAGCTCGTGCCCGACGCGGCCGAGCGCTGCTTCGGCGCAGGCGCGCTCGACGTCTGGACGACGCCCGTCCAGATGAAGAAGGGCCGCCCCGGGTTCGTCCTCTCGGTACTCGCTCGGCCGCCGGACGAGCATGCGCTCGCCGCCGCGATGCTGGAGGAGACGACCGCCCTGGGCGTTCGCGTCCGCCGCCTGCGCCGCTACGAGCTCGAGCGCGAGCATCGCGTCGTCCCGGTCCAGGGAGGCGACGTTCGGGTCAAGATCGGGCGCCTTGACGGCAGGATCGTGAACGTGGCTCCCGAGCACGACGACTGCGCCGCCGTCGCTCGAGCCGCCGGCCGGGCCGTGAAGGCTGTCTGGGCGGAAGCCCTGGCGGCCGCGCAGCGATTCGAGACGGCGGAGGCGGACCCTGACGTCCGCTGAAGGGATGCTCGCCGGCGAGACTCGAATCGGACGAGCCGGTACAGTCGTATGCATGAGCAGCGTCGCCGAGCTCGAGCTCCGGATCAGGAGCCTCGGGAGCGCCGTCGTCGCCTTCTCCGGGGGCGTCGACTCCTCGCTCGTCGCGGCTGTGGCCGCACGAGCGCTCGGGGAGCGGTCCCTCGCGGTCACGGCGGTCTCGCCCGCGCTCGCCACCGGCGAGCTCGATGCGGCCCGCGCCGTCGCGCGTGCGCTCGGCATCCGGCACGAGACGATCACGACCGCCGAGCTCGAGCGGCAGGGCTACATCGACAACGGCCCCGACCGCTGCTACCACTGCAAGACCGAGCTGTACGAGCGCCTGTGCTCGCTCGCAGCCAAGAGGGGCTACGCCTCGGTGCTCTCCGGGGCCAACGCCGACGACCTCGGCGACTGGCGGCCGGGTCTGCGCGCCGCGGCGGAGCACGGCATCGTGCATCCATTGGTCGAGGCGGGCATCGGGAAGGAGGAGGTGCGCCGCCTCGCGCGCGAGCTCGGCGTTCCGAGCGCCGACAAGCCCGCTTCGCCCTGCCTCGCATCGAGGCTGCCGCACGGGACGGCCGTCGATCCCGAGTCGCTCGCACGCGTCGACCGAGCCGAGCGCGCGCTCAAGGCGCTTGGCTACCGGGTCTTGCGCGTGCGTCACGAGGGAGGCCTCGGCCGCGTCCAGCTGGCCGGCGACGAGCTTCCCCGCGCCCTCGGCGAGGAGGGGCGCGTCGCCGTCGTGTCCGCCCTGCGGGCGGCCGGCTACGAGCGGGTCGAGATCGACCCCGAGCCCTTCCGCTCCGGCTCGCTCACCGCCCAGTTCGTGGGCCGGCTCGCTTCGCCGGCCGCGTAGCGCCATGAGCAGGGGGCCGATGAGGTCGTTTCCGGACGGCGTCCACCGGGTCACGCTTCCGCTGCCGTGGGGCCTCGACCACGTGCACTGCTACGCGATCGAGGATCCGGAGGGCTGGACGATCGTCGACTGCGGCCTCGGCGATCCGGCGACGATCCGTTGCTGGCGAGAAGCGCTGACCGCGCTGGGCTCGCCGGCGATCCGGCGGATCGTCGTGACCCACCACCACCCGGACCACGTCGGGGCAAGCGCGCCGCTCGCCGAGCTGACCGGTGCGGACGAGGTCGTGCAGGGCAGGCTCGACGCGGCCATCACGCGACGCGCCTGGGGTGACGGAGGAAACGGAGCGGCGCTTGAGGAGTACCTCGTCGGCAACGGCATGCCCACCGAGGAGGCTGGGCGTTCGGCCGGCGAGGAGGACCGGATCCCGGTGTCCTTCGCGGAGCCCACGCTCCTCGTCGACGAGGGCGATGGGCTGGAGATCGCGGGGGAGCGCTTCCGGGTCCTCGTGCTGCCCGGGCACGCGGACGGCCACATCGTCCTCCTGGGCGAGCGAAGCGGCCGCCTCTTCGGCGGAGACGTCCTCCTGCACGAGATCACCCCGAACGTCGCCCGCTGGCGGGAGACGCTCCCGGATCCGCTCGGCCGCTACCTCGAGACTCTCAGGCGCATCGAGGGTCTTCGTCCGGTCGTCGTCTACCCGGGGCACCGGTCGCCGCTGGACGACGCGGCGGCTCGGGCGGCGGAGATACGCGCGCATCACGCCGAGAGGCTCGACGAGCACGTGGAGGCGCTTCGTGCGGGCGCCGAGACCCCGTACGAGGTTGGGGCCGTCATCTGGGGCGCCGAGCTCGGGCTCCACGAGCGGCGATTCGCGCTTCTCGAGGCCATTGCCCACCTCGAGCGCCTCGAGCTCGAGGGCCGCGCCGTGCACGTCCAGCCCGGGCGCTGGCGGCCCGCCGTCTAGCTCTTCCCGCAGGCCCCCTCGAGCTCCAGGGCCGCGGGGACGGCGGCGATCGACTCGACGACGAGGGCGCCTTCGGGCCTCAGGCCGAGGGTCCCGGTCACCAGCACAGCCGCCGCGAGGCCGGCGCCCATCGCCCCGGCGGCGTCGTAGAGCGGCGAGTCCCCGACCATCGCCACCTCGTGCGGCTCGCACTCCATGAGCCGGGCGGCCGCGTAGAAGGCGTCCGAGTCGGGCTTGGCGACGCCGATCTCGCTCGAGATCGCGATCGCGTCGAGCTCCCCTTCGAGGCGGGTTACGCCGAGCTTTCGCCGCTGCAGCCCGGAGGGTCCGTTCGTGAGCAGACCGACCCCGAGCCCGTGCTCCCGGATCTCGCGAATCGTGGCCACCGCGTCCGGGAACGGGCGGAGATGCGCGAGGCTGTTCAGCTTCTCCGTGCGATAGGCGCGGAAGAGGCTCTCGTCGAGCGCGCCCCAGGGCTCGATCGCCTCCTCCAGCCTGCGCCAGCGGTACTCGGCAAAGTCGATCGACCCCTCGAGGTACGCAGACCAGTGCGGCTCGAACACGGTCGAGTACCGACGCCCGAGCTCGTCGCGGTCGACCCCGGGCACGTAACGGGCGATCACGTCGGCGATTCCTTCCCACGCGGTCCGCTCGGCGCTTGCCGTGTCGACGAGCGTTCCGTCGAGATCGAAGAGGACGCCGCGCAGCGTCACCGGTGCTTGACGGCGGCCCGGACGACCTGCTCGCGGCTCGGGCCGTCGGGCTCCTCGAGCGCGCGAAACGCCGCGAGCACCGCCCTCGGGTCGTTGCGGTGCCGCTTCGCCGCCAGCGTCAGCGGCTCGTGGAACGCGCCGCCGCAGTGGGCGCACGGCCAGCTCAGCTGCGCCATGAGCCGCGCCGCCTCGCCCCCTGGGTAGCGGCGCAGTAGCTCGACGATGGTCGTCGATCCGCGGATCTCGGCATCGAGCCCTGAGGCCATGCCCCCAGTGTACGGGCGCGATGCGGCTTGCCCGATCGAGTTCGAGCCTCCGGAGGCTCTCCCCCCGGTTAGAGCCGGACCTCCTCCAGCAGCGTGATCTCCTCGGCGTGCATGCGGATCGCGTTCCGCGGCAGCTGGTAGCGGGCGAACGGAAGCACGAGCACCTTCGCGTCGGCTCCGTGACGGCGAAGCGCCTCGTCGAATGCCTCCTCGAGCGACGCCGTGGCCTCGATGCCGATGTCGGCGGCCATCTCGAGGTTCTCCTCGAGGGTGACCATGGTCAGGTGCTTGCGCGTCATGACCTCGTAGATCGGGACCCAGATGCACCCTGCCCACATCTGGATCATGCGCGCGTGGATGTCTCTCAGGACCCGCTGGTAGTTCTCCGTCGTGGGGGGCATGTAGGGCTTCATGAGATCCATCAGCGCGAGGCCGGGGAAGTCGCCGGCTGCGGTCGATACGCCGGGCGACGGGCTGCAGTAGATGAGCGTGCCGCCCTCGCGAACGACGAGGTCGGCCGACATGCACCCCCAGCCGGTGTGGAAGAAGAGATGGTCGGTCGGTGCGAACACGCCGCAGATCGCGATGTCCGCCACGCCGGGGTGCTCGTACGCGTAGATCTCGTGAAACCGTCCGATGGCCATCCTGTGGGCATCCGGATGGGCGCCGAAGATACAGTCGACGACGCGCCCGTGGGTGTCGAGCACCACGTTCATGGTGCAGGTGAGATCGCACATCGTGGCCACCTCG
Organism: uncultured Gaiellales bacterium; assembly: GCA_964498265.1. Lineage (GTDB taxonomy): Bacteria > Actinomycetota > Thermoleophilia > Gaiellales > Gaiellaceae > CAZCIJ01. The sequence continues at coordinate 29,288 of CAZCIJ010000003.1, forward strand.
TCGATGTCCGACCGCATCGGGCCCGCATAGGCGCCGTAGTGCGTCTGCGGCGAGGGGACGAGGTTGCAGTGGTTCGACTCGATCGTCTCGTCCGAGACGACGCCCGGCAGGATGAGCTTCCCGCCGCCGCCAGCGCCCCAGTGGTTCGCCTGCGCCTGGCCGATCGAGATCCGAACCTCGCGGCGGGCGACCTCGTTGTGCAGCCAAACGGGCGTTCCTCGCGAGGAGACGCCGACGTAGGTGTAGGCCTCCGCGTTGCGGGGCTCGTTCTGGAAGAACGGAATCCCGAGCCGCTCCATGCGCGCGAGGTTGTCCCGGCCGAGCTTCTGCTCGATGTCCGACTCCGACATGGGGAAGACCTTGCCGTTCGCGCAGATGACGCAGGCGTCTCTGATGCCGGCGGCCTCGACGGCGTCGAGGACGGCGGGGAGCAGCTTCGACTGGGGCGTCGGCCGGAACTGGTTGTCGATGATGATCGCGACGCTCGACTTGCCGCTGAGGAGGTGCGAGAAGCTCGGGCCCGAGACCGGGTGCTCCAGTGCGTAGCGGGCGGCCTCGGTCGCGTCCGGGACCGGCGGCGGTTCCTCCGGGTAGATCGCGGCGAGGAGGTTGCTCGCCGGGATGTCGAGCTCGAGCGTATCCCGGCGCACCTTCTCCTCGTCGCCTGACGCGCCGATCGTCAACGGATCGAGCGACTCGTAGGGAATTGTCGCCCGGTAGGTCTCGGTCATGGTGCTTCCTCCCGCGCCGAGTGGACAAGCCTCTCTTTGAGGCTAGCGCGTATGATGACCCTGCGCATGCGCCCTGTCGCCATCAACCACGTGAGCATTCCGGCGCGCGACGTCGAGGCCGCGATGCGCTGGTGGCGGGACACGTTCGGGATGGAGCAGATCTCCTCGCCCAACTTCGGGTTCCCCGTACGCTGGCTTCGACTCGGGGAGTTTCAGCTGCACATCTTCCACTCGGACGAGGCGCCGAACCTGGGTCAGCACTTCGGCATCGAGGTCGAGGACTTCGAGGCGGCCTACCTCGCGCTGAAGGAGGCGGGGATCTTCGACGTCAGCGGCGCCAGAACCGCGTTCCTCTACGAGCTTCCGAGCGGCCAGCTGCAGATGTACTTCCGCGATCCCTTCGGCAACCTCGTCGAGGTCAACCACCCGGACGTGACGGCCCTCGACCGCTCGATCTTCGGCGACGACCTCAAGGTGCTCGCCGACGAGCACGTCCAGGACGAGGACAACCTCCGCGCAAGGCTGTTCCTGAGCACGGACGCCCGCGCGGGCGTATGAGGCTCTGCCCTCGGACCGACGCCTAGCGATAGCTACGCCGGCGCCGCAGACTCGAGCCTCTCCACCGCCTCGATGAGATCCGCGTAGCCCGTCTCGTCGACCTCGACCCACCTGCGCACCCACTCGAGCCGCATCGGCTCGGCGAGCTCCGGGTCGGCTTCGTCCATCTCGAGGATGAGCCGCCGGAACATGTCGTGGTCGGCCGCCGACGCCTGCAGGGCCGTGAAGTTGCAGTGGTGGTAGGGCGGCGACGTCCAGGCGACGATGAGCCCTGCGGCTTCGCCGTCCGCCTCGAGGGCGGCGAGCGTGGGCGAGGATACGACGGCGGCGTCCAGCTCTCCTGCTCGAAGCCGCTCGACCTGCGCGCGCTCCGCTCTCCCCGTATCGCCGTGCTTGCCGACATCGAGGTCGAGCCTGTCCGCCTGGAGGTCGCGCAGGGGGTCGATCCCGTCACGGCGCATCGCGAACACCGGCAGAATCCACGCCTGCGGCGAGTCGGCGTCGCCGAATCCGACCCGTTTGCCGCGCAGCGCCTCGAGCCCGCCCGCCTCGTCCTCGGGCACGAGGACGACGCTTGTCCAGTCGATGTCCGTGTCGCGCATCGCGAGGGCACGGCAGGCTCCGCCCGTTCGGGCCCGCGTCTGCACATAGGCGAGGTTCGTGTTCCAGGCGACGTCGATCGCCCCGGCGAGAAGCGCCTCGACCTGCGCGTCGTAGCTCCCGTAGAGCGTGTGCTCGACCGGGAACCCGCGCTCGGCGAACCAGCGGCGGAAGCCCTCCCAGATCGTGACAACCCTCGGGTGGTAGGCGACCGCGCCGACGCGGTAGACGGGCGAGGGCGTCATGGCACCGGCAGCCCGGCGAGCGCCTTCCCGATCCACGTGCGCAGCACGGCGTTGGTGGGAGCCATGACTGCGCCGGCGCGGGCGTCGCGGAGGTGGCGCTCGATGGGAAGGGCGGACGTGTACCCCTGCCCGCCGCAGATCTCGAGCGCGCGCTCGGTCACGGCGGCGGCGGCCTCAGTGGCAGCCACCTTGGCCTCCATGATCGCGACCAGGGCAGCCTCGTCGCCGCTCTCGCCGAGGCGGGCGGCCTCGGCGACCAGCAGGCGCGCCTGGCGAACGCGCGCATCGATGTCGGCGAGCGCGTGCTGGATCGCCATCACGTCCACGAGCGCCGTTCCATCAGGATAGCGACGCGTCCGGGCGTGCGCCGTGGCCGCCGCCGCGGCGGCGGCCGCGATGCCGACGCTGACCGCGGCGAGCCCGACGAGGAAGAACGGCGCCACTGTCCCGAAGACGAGCTCCTCGCCTCCGCCCCGGCTCCCGATGCGGGCTGCGTCGGCCAGCTCGACGTCGGCGAGCTCCATGGCGACGCTCGAGTTTCCCGCCATGCCCAGGCCGTCCCACGAGCCGTCGAAGAGCACCCCGGGCGTCCCCCGCTCGAGGGCGAAGCAGTCGAGCGCGTGCCCGTCGCCCCGGACGAGCAGGAGGTAGACGTCCGCGTGGCCGCCCGACGTGACGAAGCTCTTGCGACCGGAGATGTGCACGGCGCCGTTCGTCGCCGTCGCCGTGAGCTCCGGGGCGTAGAAGTGCGCGCCGGTCCCGCGCTCGCTGAAGGCGAGCGTTCCGAGAAGCGTTCCCTCGGTCATCCCGCGCAGGTAGGAAGGCGCGCGCTCGCCTCCTCCGGCGGCGATCGTCGCTGCGGCGACGGAGTGCATGAGGAAGACCATGCCGCTCGACGCGCAGCCGGCGGCGACGCTCTCGCAGCCTTCCGCGAGGGCGGAAAGCGAGCCGCCGGCGCCGCCGTGCTCCCGGGGGATGACGAGCCCGAGCGCCCCGCACGCGCCGAGCGCGCGGCGAGCCGCTGCCGGGAACACGCGGTCGCGGTCGACCTCCGCGGCGGCAGCGGCGATCTCACCTGCGGCGGCCTTCCGAACGGCCGCGAGGATCGCGTCGAGCGAGTACGGCGGGGCGGCAGTATCCATGGCGCGTCTTCTTCTACCAGCGCGGGAGCGCGGAAGACCTTAAGAGCGACTTAAACATGGCCGGTGACGGCCTGTAACGGGGCGTGGTGCCAAGCGCGAGTTTACAGGGGAAACGGCGGGTTCTCCACACTCTCCACAGGCGCCCGTGACGGCCCGTGCCCACACGTTCGTGAGCATTTCGTGGGCATCCATCGTAGTGCGATTTCCCCCGCTAGCCGGTGTTAACCTGGCCGGTAGTGGCGCGGCAGCTGATCCGGCAAGGGCGAGGGTCCGCACGACGGCGCGATCCGCTGGGAGCTCGAGCAGCGCGAGCAAGCGCGCAAGGTGTCGCGCATGCTCGCCGACGTCGCCGGCCCTGACGACGCGGCGCTCGCCGCGTGGCTCGCCTCGCTCGACGGGACGCTCGACGACCCCGGCGTCCGGCAGGTGGCCGCCGACCTCGAGCTCGCGGCTCGCCACGGGATCGACGCGAGGCTCACTCTGTCCGGCTGCTCGAGCACGCCGCCGAGGTCAGGGCCGAGGAGCGCGCGGAAGCGTCCGACCAACCCGCGCTTGCTAGTAGCCGACCAACCCGCGCTTGCTAGTAGCGCGACTCCGGCCTCTGAATAAGCTCGAGGTCGGCCGCATGGGCGGAGACGATCTCGACGGTCCGCCCTTTGTCGACTAGCTCGACGAGGTAAGTGTCGAAGCGCGCCTGGGCGTCGACGATCGTCCCCCGCGCCCCCTTGCGGCCGCGCTCGACGTCCCGCCTCAACTCGACATAGTCGTAGATCTTGAGCGGCGTTCCTGTTCTCTCAGCGACAGCCATTGGCTTCTCTTACCTAGGGTTGTACCAGTCTGGGCGCTCGGCGTCAGGGCGGATACGCGGTCACGAGGTGTGTTCCTTCCCGCGTGACTCGCCAAAGTGTCTTCACTGCCGCGGTGCCGCCCGGCCCGGTGAGTTCGAGCGTCGCCTCCCACAGGTCGCAGCCAGGGTAGGTCATTTTCGAGAAACGGCCCCGGAGCGTCCGGCAGCGCGTTGTTCATCGCTGCGACGAGATCCCCCCAGTTCGAGAGGTCGTACCCGAGAGCTGCGCGGAAGAACCGGGCCTTCTCGCGGCCAGCGGGATGCCACGGACAAAGCAGGTAGTCGACGACCTTCTGATGGTCGATAAGCGCGTGCTCAGCTCCGGGAACCCTGTCCGGGTGCACAACGCCGGGATGCTAGTGGCCGTGCGCGTTCACCCGCGGAAAGACCTGCAAATGGGCGGATAGCATGTGCGCGCGGGCGCGACAGGCGGCCAAACAGGAGTCTAGGGAGGGCGCGGCCGGCGCGGCGAGCGTCTGGGCTGACTCGCCGCGCCCTGGCCCCGTTCTGCGCCTTACGCCTCCACGCGGTGCC
>CAZCIJ010000004.1:0-3139 GCA_964498265.1 uncultured Gaiellales bacterium
ATGACCGCGTTCAACTACCGCTTCTACCCCGCGGTCGTGCTCGCGAAGGAGATGATCGACGCCGGCGAGCTGGGCGAGATCTACCACTTCCGCGGCCGCTACCACCAGGAGTGGATCATGGATCCGCAGTTCCCGAAGGTGTGGCGTCTGGACAAGGAGATCGCGGGCTCGGGCGCGCTCGGTGACCTCGGAGCGCACGTGATCGATCAGTCCCGGTACCTCGTCGCCGAGCCGGCAGCCGTGACCGGCCTGCTGAGGACCTTCATCGAGGAGCGGCCGGGCGGCCCCGTGGACGTCGACGACGCGTTCCAGGCCACGGTCGAGTTCGAGAACGGCGCCATCGGCACGTACGAGGCGACCCGGTTCGCAGCAGGTCGAAAGAACCAGATGCGCTGGGAGATCAACGGCTCGCGGGGAACGCTCGCGTTCGACTCGGAGCGCCAGAACGAGCTTCTCGCGCACTTCGTGGGGTCGACGCCGGGCGAGCACGGTCAGGGCTTCCGCACCATCCTCGTCTCGGAGGCGTACCACCCGTACTGGAACTACTGGTGGCCACACGGGCACATGATCGGCTGGGAGGACAACTTCGTCCACGAGCTGCTCCATCTGCTCACCTGCATCAAGGACGACGCGCCGATCGGGCCGCGCGGAGCGACGATGGAGGACGGCTACCGGTGCGCCGAGGTCTGCGACGCGATCGTGCGTTCCCACGAGACCGGCGAGAGGCAGGAGATCACCTACCGGGCCATCTGACGCGCCGCAGCATCGCGTTCCTGGAGCCCCGGCAGTAGCATCACCCCGCTGTGAACGAGGTCGCCCCCGGTATTCATCGGATCGAGTCCGTTCTCGGGCCGCGCCCGTTCTCCCAGTACCTTCTCCGCGGCGCGCGGACTATGCTCGTCGACACGGGCGTCAAGGAGACGCCTGCCGACGTCATCTTCCCGCAGCTCGAGGACTCTGGGATCGACCCAGCCGCGCTCGACTTCGTCCTCATCACCCACGCCGACGTCGACCACTTCGGCGGAAATGCGACCGTCCGGGCAGCCGCTCCAGGCGCGATCTTCTGCGCCCACGTGGCCGACGTTCCGTGGATCCAGAGCCGCGAGCGGATCCTGCGTGAGCGCTACGGCTGGTACGCGGCTCACGGGATCGGCTACGACCGGGAGACGGCAGCGTGGCTGAGGCAGGCGATGGACGAGGACGTCCCGGTCGACGTCTCCCTGGCGGGCGGCGAGGCGGTGCGGCTCGGCGGGGAGCTCGAGGTGCACGTGCTGCACCTCCCCGGGCACTCGCGCGGCCATCTCGGCCTGTGGGAGCCGCGCTCGAGAACGGCGATCATCCAGGACGCGGTGCTGGCGCGAGGACTTCGCGACATGGCCGGCAACGTGATCCATCCGCCACCGTACTTCGACGCGGCCGCCTACGAGGCGACGGCCCGCCTGCTCGCAGACCTGGAGCCGGAGCGCTTGCTGACGGCCCATTACGAGGTGATCGAGGGAACGGACGTCGACCGCTTCCTCGACGACACCGTCGAGTTCGTGCGGGACGCGCGGAGCTCGGTCGAGGAGATCCTCGAGCGAGAGCGGAACGTCGCGTTGGGTCAGGTCCTCGAGCTCGCCGATCGGGAGCTCGGGCCGTATACGTCGATGCCCAACGAGCTCGCGGGCGCCCTCAGGGCCCATCTGCGCGAGCTCGTGGCCGCGGGCCGGGCGGAAGAATCGCCCGACGGCCTTACCTGGAGGGCGGTCTGACCACCCTTCGAACCGTGGAGGAAGGAGGAAGCGAATGGATCTCGGCATGATCAGCTCGACCTGGCTCGATACGAAGGTCGGCCGCCTGGAAGGGATCCGGACGGCGAAGGAGATCGGGTTCGACACGTACGACGTCTTCGAGGACCCGCTCGACCTGACGGACGCCGAGCGCGAGGAGATCAAGAAGACGGCAGAGGAGGTCGGGCTTCCGATTCGCTCGGTCGTCTGCGTCGCGTTCGGCATCGTCGACTTCAACCCATCGGTGCGCCGGTTCACACACGACCGGATCAAGGCGTACGTGGACCAGGGCGCCTACCTGGGAGCGCGGAACGTCCTGCTCGTCGTCGGCGAGTACTACTGGGACGGCGAGGTGTTCCCCCGAGCGGCGATCTGGGACCTCGCCAAGGCCATGGTGAAGGAGGCGGGAGAGTACGCTCATTCGAAGGGTCTCGAGATCGTTCTCGAGCTCGAGCCCTTCACCGAGGCGCTCCTGAAGGACGTCGACGAGCTCGTTCGCTTCGTCGGCGAGGTCGACCATCCGGCCGTGCGCGCGAACGCGGACATCTCCCACCTGCACCTCTCGAACGCCTCCTTCCAGGACGTGGCGAAGCTCAAGGGCCTGATCGGCCACATCCACCTCTCCGACTGCGACGGGAAGGTCCACGGCGACCTGCCCGCAGGCATGGGCGTGACGCCGATCAAGGAGTACCTCGCCGCCATCCGCGACACCGGTTACGACGGGACGGTCTCGATCGAGCTCGAGTACTCCCCCGATCCCGACAAGATCGTCGAGTGGACGCAGCAGGCGTACGACGGGACGGCCGCGATCATGCGAGAGCTGGGCGTCCGGGGCTAGGAGCTCGCGATGGCAGCCTTCGATCTCAACACTGGCCCGAACCTGCCTCCCAAGACCGACTACGGGATCGGCTGCATCGGGGCTGGGTTCATCATGAAGGACATCCATCTCGTCGCATACGCCGAGGCCGGCTTCGACGTCGTCGCGATCGCGTCGCGCACGCCGGCGCATGCCGCCGCGGCGGCGCAGGAGCGGGGGGTGGGCACCGTCTACGACACGTGGCAGGAGCTGCTCGACGACGAGCGCGTGGAGATCGTGGACATCGCGTTCCCCCCTGACCAGCAGCTCGGAATCGTGGCTGAGGCCGTGAAGCGGCCGCACGTCAAGGGCATCCTCGCGCAGAAGCCGGTCGCGTTCACGCTCGAGGAAGCAGTGGAGATGGTTCGTCTCTGCGACGACGCGGGCAAGAAGCTCGGCGTGAACCACAACATGCGCTACGACCAGTCGATCCGGGCCTTGAAGACGCTCCTCGACCGGGGCGAGCTCGGCGAGCCCGTCGTCGCCGAGATCGTCATGAACGCGCGGCCTCACT
>CAZCIJ010000004.1:3149-32235 GCA_964498265.1 uncultured Gaiellales bacterium
CGCGCTGCTCAACATGTCGATCCACCATCTCGACGCGTTCCGCCTCCTCTTCGGCGATCCCGAGCGGATCCTCGTCAGCGTGCGGAACGACCCGAGCCACGACTTCCCGCACGAGGACGGCATGGCCTTCTCCATCCTGGAGTACGAGAGCGGCCTGCGCGCGATCGCGCTCGACAACTGCTACACGTGGGCCGACCACAACATCCGGTGGCGCGTCGAGGGCACGGAAGGGATCGCCAAGGGGTCGATCGGCTGGCCCGACTACCCGCACGGAAGTCCCTCGACGATCGACTGGACGACGCGTGCGTTGGACGGCGCGTGGGAACGTCCGCGGTGGGAGGAGCGCTGGTTCCCGCAGGCCTTCAAGGGGACGATGGGCCAGCTCATGCGCGCCATCCAGGACGACGCGGAACCGGAGATCTCGGGCCGGACCACGCTCGGCACGATGGCGCTCGTCGAGGCGGCCTACCAGTCGGCGCGCGAGCACCGAGGCGTGAGCGTGAGAGAGATCGAGTACGAAATGGTCGGCCCATGAGGGGGCGGTCCCGTGGCGCTTGAGGCGTTCCGGCTCGACGGGCGCGTCGCCGTGGTGACGGGCGGCGGCGGGGGCCTCGGTGAGGGGATCTGTCACGCGCTCGCCGACGCGGGCGCCGCGGTCGCGGTCGTGGACCTCGACCCGGCGAAGGCCGAGGCGCGTGTCGGGGCGCTGCGGGCCACAGGCGCGACGGCGATCGCCGTCCAGGCAGACGTGGCCCGCAAGGACTCGATCGACTCGATGGCGGCGACCGTCGAGGCCGAGCTGGGCGGGATCGACGTGCTCTTCAACAATGCCGCGATCTACCCGCGCCGCGCCTGGACGGAAGTCAGCGAGGACGAATGGGAGGCCGTCCTCGATACGAACCTCAAGGGCTACTTCCTCTGCGCCCGCGCGTGCTACCCGTCCATGGTGGCGCGGGGCCGCGGGCGCATCGTCAACATCGCGTCGATCACGTTCTTCGGCAATCTGCCGATGCTCCTCGCCTACGTCTCGTCCAAGGGCGGCGTCGTCGGCTTCACCCGCGCGCTCGCGCGCGAGGTGGGACCGGAGGGCGTGACCGTCAACGCGATCTCGCCCGGCGCGTTCCCGACCGACGCCGAGAAGATCCACCCCGAGCCCGAGGCCTACAACCGGTGGATCCTCGACCAGCAGTCGCTCAAGCGCCGCGGAACGCCTCAGGACATCGGCAACCTCGCGGTCTTCCTCGCGAGCGACGCCTCGGCGTTCATCACCGGGCAGCTGATCCAGATCGACGGGGGCTGGCTCATGCACTGAGCGTGGGGAACCCCTGGTTCCCCACGGCCCCCTCCTTCCCAGCGTCTCCGTCGTTCTCGCCGTCGCAGAGCCGGCGTCTCGGTCTGGCTCTTCTAGCGCCGCCTCTCGTTTCCTGAGCCTCTCACCGGGCGAAGCCCGGCTTCGGCGGCGAGGCGCCGTTGCTCGTCGTGCGTGGCCTACCCGCGCCCGCCGGCTCGCGTGAGTGCGAGGAGAGCCTCTCGCGGGTGCTCGGATTCGAGCCGCTCGACCTCGGCGGCGACCTCGGCCTCGAGGTCATCCCCGCACGGCCGCGTCGCGCGCCGCCACTCCTCGAGGTAGGCGTCCGAGTCGACGAGCCCGGCCTTCATGGCGGCCGCGTCGATCGCCCGCTGGAAGCGCTCGGAGAGCTGCGCGCGGGCGCTTGCATCGGCGCTCTTCGCCGTCACCTGAGCCGGGATGTCGCGCCAGTAGATGACGGTCAGCTCAGGCAGCTCGGCGCTCCTCGGCGAACCGTGCCAGCGCGGGCGCGAGCTCGCCGTAGCCGGTGAAGCGGCGCTCGAACCGCAAGCCAAGGCGGCGTGCCGCCGCCGCGGCGCGCGCGGTGAGCTCGGGGTCCTCCGTCTGCGCGAGGTAGACGAGGCGCCGGTAGTTCCCGAAGATGTCGGCTTCGAGCTCGGGGTGGCGATCGATCCCGAGCGGGCGGACGACGAGCGCGTCGAAGTGGCGCGCCAGGAAGTCCGTGACGTAGAAGGTGCCCGGCTCTGCCGCGTGCATCTGCTCCCACTCGGCCTCCCCCGCGTAGAAGCCGTAGCAGTGCGCGCCCGCGATCCGCTCGGCTCCGTGCGCCGCGAGCACTCGGTCGAGAGCTCCGCTGGTTCCACAGTCCGCGTAGGCGACGAAGAGCCGCTCGTAGCGTGGAGCTGCCTCCTGAAGCTCGGCGTCGACGGCGTGGGCGATCCGGTCAGGGAAGAGATGGAGCTTGGCCGGGAGGCAGCGCACGCGGACGTGCGTCCAGGAGTTCGCCTGGCAGATCGCGAGCACCTCGCGGGCAAGCGCTCCGCAGGCGAGGACGAGGATCCGAGGCGGATCCGTCATCGCTCCCCCGGGAAGGCGAGCTGCTCGACGAACCGATCGTTGAAGTCGGACCGGTCGGAGAGCTCCACGTACTCGACGTCGTCGAGCAGCGCCGTCGCCGCGTGGCGCTCCTGGATCGAGAGCAGCGCCATCTTCGCTCCTTCTCCCGCCACGTTCCCGGCCGAGACGATGCGCGGCAGGGGGAGGCTCGGCACGAGCCCGATCCGAACGGCGCTCGCAGGGGAGAGGTACGAGCCGAAGGAGCCGGCGAGCAGGACCTGCTGAATCTCGGACGCGTCGACCCCGAGCTCCTCGCAGAGAGCTCGCCAGCCCGTCGCGATCGAGGCCTTGGCGAACTGCAGCTCACGCACGTCGCGCTGCGAGAGGTAGACGGCGTTGTCGACGTCCCCTTCGACATCCCTCCAGTGGAGGACGAAGATCCGCTCGCCGTCCGGGCGCGCGACGAGCCGGCGCGAGAGCTGCGGTGCGACCTCGGCTGCCTGCTCGTCGGGCACGAAGCGGCCGGACGGGTCGAGCAATCGGGCGCGTACGAGCTCGGCCACGCAGTCGACGAGGCCGGAGCCGCATATGCCTTCCGGCTCGGTTGCGCCGATCACGTCCAGCTCCAGCTCGTCGCGGTCGATCCGGACCACCTCGATCGCGCCGTCGGCGGCGCGCACCCCGCAGCGGATCTGAGCGGCCTCGAAGGCGGGGCCGGCGGGCGCGGCCGTGCAGAGCAGCCGGTCGGCGGAGCCGAGCGCGATCTCGCAGTTCGTACCGACGTCGATGAAGAGCCGCAGCCGCTTGTCGCGGTTCATACCGGTGGCGAGGAGTCCGGCGACGACGTCGCCGCCCACGTACGCCCCCAGCGCCGGCATGACCGTGGCTCGCGCCCGAGGGTGAAGGCTCAGCCCGAGCTCCCGGGCGGGCAACTCGGGATACGACCGCGCGGCCATGATGAACGGCGCGACTCCGACTGGCTCGGGATCGATGCCGAGCACGAGCTGGGTCATCGTCGCGTTCCCGGCGAGCGCGACCTCGTACACGCACTGCGGGTCGACGCCACCCTCGGCGCACACTTCCTCCGCGAGGTCCTGGAGCGTCTCGCACGCGAGCTCGCGGAGGCGCTCGAGCGCTCCGGGATCGAGCATGGTGGCCGAGATCCGCGAGATGACGTCGGCGCCGAAGGGTTGCTGGCGGTTCAGCACCGAGCGCGCCCCCACGGGAGTCCCCGTACCGATATCGAGGAGCGTCGCGACGACGGTGGTCGTGCCGAGGTCGAACGCGATCGCATGCAGGCTGCCGGTCGTGTCGCCCGGCTCGACGTCGATCAGCAGCTCGTCCACGACGACGCAGGTCACCTTGAAGCTCGCGTCGCGCATGACGCGTGGCAACCGTCTGAGCACGTCAGCCTCCACGTGCAGGTCGAGGTCGTCGACCGCGTCTCGAAGGCGCTCGAGGTCGGTGCGCTGGTCGGCGAGGCTCGGCTCGGCGAGCTCGACGTAGCGCTTCTGCAGAGCCGGTCGCAGGATCACCTGCCGCCCGACGCCCACCGTGGCCGCCTTGGGCCGCGTGACGAGCGGAGGCACGTCCACGACGAGGTCGCCGCGCGCCTCGGCTCGGCAGGCGAGGCGCCAGCCTGCGGCAAGCTCCTCCTCCGAGTAGGCGCGCTCGTCGAGAGGCGACGCCGGAACGTGGCCGTCGACGATCCGAACCCGGCACTTCTTGCAGGTCCCGTGGCCGCCGCACGTCGAATCGATCGCGATCCCGTTCCACGAGGCCGCGTCGAACACCGAGACGCCGTGCGGTGCCCGCACGGCCGTGGCAGACGGCTCGAACCGCAGCAGCACGCGAGCCGGGTGCGTGGTCGGCGCCTCCCTCGTCCCGGCGTGACCCATCGTGATGCTCAGGGCTCTCGGCACTAGACGCTTGCAGCCTGGGCCTGTCGGTGCGCGGCGATCCAGCTCATGGCCCACTCGTCGCGTGCGAGCAGGAGGTCGGCGGCCCGGCAGGCGTCCACGGTCTGGGCCGTCCGCGCGTCCATGATCGCGCTCGTGAGGCCCGCGTAGGAGGCGACGGCGAGGAAGGCGGCATTGAGCGCGTGACGGCCGGGAAGCCCGAACGAGACGTTCGACGCGCCGAGGGTCGTGTTCAGACCGAGCTCGTCGCGGATGCGCGAGATGGTCTCGAGCGTCGTCACGACCGCCTGCGGGTCGGCGCCAACCGTCATCGCGAGCGGATCGATGACGACATCCTCGAGCGGGATCTCGTACTCGGCGTGGACGACGTCCACCAGGCGCCTGCAGACCTCGAGGCGCTCGCCGGCCGTCTGCGGAATGCCTGTCTCGTCGTTGGCAAGGCAGATGACGGCCGCCCCGTGCTCCTTGACGAGCGGCAGCACCCGCTCGAGCCGGTCGCGCTCGCACGTCACCGAGTTCACGAGCGCCTTGCCCTCGTACGCAGCGAGCCCGGCCGCGAGCGCCTCGACGACGGACGAGTCGATGCAGACGGGCAGATCGGTGTGCTCCTGGACGAGCGTGATCGCGCGCGAGAGCAGCTCGGCCTCGTCCGTCAGCGGCACGCCCATGTTGACGTCGAGGACGTGCGCTCCCATGGCCGTCTGCTCCTCGACGTCGGCGACGATCTGCGAGAGGTCGCCTTGGCGCAGCGCCTCGGCGAACGCCTTGCGACCCGTCGGGTTGATCCTCTCTCCGATGATGCAGAAGGGCTGGTCCGGGCCGATGACGACCTCTCGAGACCGTGATCTCAGAACGGTGTGCATGCGTCTCTCGTCCTCCTCCTTCGTCACGCGGGAACCAGGTGCCGGCGCTGCTCGAGCAGCTCCTTCGCGCGCTTCGTCGCCGCGGCCGCGTCGGCCGCGTACCCATCTGCGCCGACCGCGTCCGCGTACTCCTGGGTCACCGGGGCCCCGCCGATCATGACGATCACGTCGTCGCGCAGCCCGGCCTTCTCGATCGCCTCGATGTTCACCTTGAACATCGGCATCGTGGTCGTCAGGAACGCGGAGAAGCCCACGATGTCCGGCTCGTGCTCCTGGATCGCCTCGACGAACGTCTCCGGCGCGACCTGCACGCCGATGTCGACGACCTTGAAGCCGGCCCCTTCGAGCATGATGTCGACCAGGTTCTTGCCGATGTCGTGGACGTCGCCCTTGACCGTTCCCATCAGGAACGTCCCGATCGTCTCCGCGTTCGTGTCGGTGAGGAGCGGGCGCAGGAGGTCGAGCGCGCCGCTCATCGCCCTGCCGGCGATGAGCATCTCGGGCACGAAGAAGTCGCCGCGCTCGAACCGTGCTCCCACCTCCTCGAGGGCGGGGATCAGCGCGTCGAAGAGCATCGTGGTCGGCTCGATGCCCAGCTGGAGGCCCTGCTCCGTGAGGGAGATCACCTCGGGCTTGTTGCCGACGAGGGTCTGGTCGTACAGCTGCTGCAGGATCTCGTGCTCGTTCATGCGTCTCCGTTTCCTCGGTCGCTTGAGAGCTGGATGTGGTCGGAGATCGCGGCGGCGATCTCCACGACCTGCGCGGAGAGCTCCACGAGGCGCTCGGGCGACGTGCGCACGGTGGGCGCGGAGACCGAGATCGCGGCGATCACCGTCTTGCGCGCTCCGCGGACGGGAGCGGCCGTCGAGCAGAGGCCTGCCTCGAGCTCGTCCCAGGTGGTCGCGTACCCGGCGTGCCTGACCCGTTCGAGCTCGGCGAGCAGGTCGCTCATGCTCGTGATCGTGTTCGGGCCGAGCTTCGCGAGTCGCCCGAACGGCGGCTGGGCGGCGCCGAAGGCCATGAACGCCTTGCCGAGCGACGAGGCGTGAATCGGGATCCGGGCCCCGACCCAGTTGCCGGCTCCCAGCGGGTGCTTCGAGTCGACCTGCGCGAGCCGGGCCACGCCGCCGGGAGTCGGGATCGCGATGTTCGCCGTCTCGCCCGTCTCCCGGCCGAGCTCCTCGAGGAAGGGCCACGCGAGCGTGGCGAGGTCCCCGACGCTGGCGTCGCGGCGCGCGTACTCGACGAGGACGGGGCCCGGCCGGAAGCCGCCGCCGCGGCGCCGCTGAGCGAGACCGTTGCGCTCAAGCGCGCGCAGCAGCCGCGCCGCCGTCGTCTTCGGCAGCTGCGCTTGCGCCATGACGTTCGAGAGCGTCACGGCGTCGTCGCTCTCCATCAGGCCCACGAGAATCCGCGCCGCGCGATCGATCGCCTGGGTGCCGTCCTCGCTCCCGGCCATAGTTCCGTATTATGGCACCACTACGAGGAGGCGTCAAAGAGCCGAAGTCGTGATTCTGTGCTTGCTCTGGGATCAAGGGGTACCGCTGTCTGGCACAGTGAGGAGTGAGTTACGCTACGCGTAGCGGCGTCAGCTCCCAGAGCAAAGGAGATCGACCGTGAAGACGGCGGAGCGCACACGAATCGCATTCCAGCGGGGGGTGCCGGACAGGGTGCCGATCCACTGCTGGCTCGGGCTGCCGCTCATCAAGAAGCTGAGACAGCCCGACCAGTCCTTTCTCGATCTGTTCGAGCTCTGGATCGACGATCCCATGGGCTCGATCGTGAAGATGCAGGCGGATCTGGGTCTCGACCCGATGATCACGACGTACAGCCAGCACATCGGGGAGCACGAGATCTGGCCTCGGATGCTCTTCCCGCACCCCTTCGAGACGGAGACGTGGGTGGAGACGTTCGAGGAGACCGGGCGGGGCGACGGCTGGCGCGAGCACGCCCACAAGATCCGCACGCCCGACGGCGACCTCGACTACTCCTACCGCACCGAGGACGGCTTCGGCACCTCGTGCCACGACTTCCTCCTCAAGGGCGACGAGCCCGAGAGGAAGCTTCCGGCCCTGCGCCACTTCCCGCCCGCCGACCTCTACGACATGTCGATCCTCAAGGGCATGGTCGAGAAGGTCGGGGACGATGCGTGGTGGCTGCATCACGTGGTCGGCCCCTGGGACATGGCGGCCGAGATCCGCGGCCTCGTCGATCTCTCGATGGACATCTACGACCGCCCGCAGTTCGTCCACGACCTCATGCGCTTCTGCACGGACTGGCTGAAAGGCTTCTATCGGAAGCTCGGCGAGACGGGCCTCCACTCGATCTCCATGAACGAGACGTGGGTGGGCGTCGGGGTTGCCCGCGAGCACTTCCTCGAGTTCATGCAGCCGTACGAGGCGGAGTGCGTCCAGGCCGCCCACGACGCCGGCTATCTCGTGAGCTTCCACAACTGTGGCCGGGCGACGCTGATCCTCGAGGACATGGCCGACACGGGACCGGAGGCGATCGAGACGCTCACGTCCAATCGCTCGTCTGGCGACGTCGACCTCGCCGACGCCAAGAGGCGCATCGGCGACCGCGTGTGCCTGTTCGGCGGCTTCAACGAGCATCTCCTCCACGAGGCGGACGCCGAAGCCGTCCGTGACGAGGTGAGACGGTGCCTGGACGCCGCGATGGAGGGCGGCGGGTACGTCCTCCGCTCGACGGGGCAGATCTTCGACGCGAAGCCGGGGCTTGTCGAGGTCATGTGCGAGACGGCGCGAGAGCTCGGTCGCTACAACTGAGCTTCGTCGGCCGATCGTTTCGCCGGACGCCGTGAGCCGGGACGCGCTGTTCGACGTCCTCACCTCGGCCGAGGGGCCTTCGGGCGCCCTGCCGCTCACCGAGGAGCTCCTCCGGGACAGCTCGTCGGGGGACGTCTTCGGGCTGACGCAGAACGCCGGGATGGGCTGGGACGTCTCGGAGGTCGGCCGCGACCAGTTCCTCATCCTGTCGACGCAGGGCGGCCTGCGGGCCGACGACGGGACACCGGTGGCCCTCGGCTACCACACGGGTCATTGGGAAGTCGGCCTCCTCGTGCGCGAGGCGGCAAAGGAGCTCGACCGGCTCGGCGTCCTGCCGTTCGCAGCTCACGTCTCGGATCCCTGCGATGGACGCACCCAGGGCACGGCCGGGATGTTCGACTCCCTCCCGTACCGCAACGACGCGGCGCTCGTGCTCCGGCGTCTCGTCCGTTCGTTGCCTCGCCGCCGCGGCATGATCGCCGTCGGCACCTGCGACAAGGGCTTGCCGGCGATGCTGATGGCGGTCGCGTCATTCCGCGAGCTCGCCGGGGCCGTCGTGCCGGGTGGCGTGACGCTACCGCCGCAGTCCGGCGAAGACGCGGGTGCCGTGCAGACCCTTGGAGCACGCTTCGCGCACGGTCTCGTGAGCCTCGAGGAGGCTGCCGACCTCGGCTGCCGTGCCTGCGCGTCGCCGGGCGGCGGCTGTCAGTTCCTCGGGACGGCCGCGACGTCGCAGGTCGTCGCCGAGGCGCTGGGCCTCACCGTCCCGCATGCGGCCCTCGCGCCGTCGGGACAGCCGATCTGGCTCGACGTGGCCCGCCGCACCGCCGACGCGGTCTGGCGGCAGTCGCAGGATGGGCGCACGCTCGGCGACGTGCTGAGCGAGGAGGCCTTCGAGAACGCGATGCTCGTCCACGCGGCGTTCGGCGGCTCGACGAACCTCCTCATCCACATTCCCGCGATCGCCCACGCCGCGGGCTTGCCCAGGCCGAGCGTCGACGACTGGCGCCGAGTCAACCGGACCGTCCCCCGTCTCGTCGACGCGCTCCCGAACGGGCCGCGGAACCATCCGACGGTTCGTGTCTTCCTCGCGGGCGGGGTGCCCGAGGTGATGCTGCACCTGCGCCGGCTCGGGTTGCTGAACGCCCAGGCGCGCACGGTCCTCGGGCGATCCTGGGACGACATCCTCGACGAGTGGGACGCGAGCCCGCGGCGCGCGCAGCTCCGCGCCCGGCTGGCGGAGACAGACGGCGTCGACCCGGACGACGTGATCTGCGCGCCCGGCCGGGCTCGCGAGAAAGGCATGACCTCGACGATCTGCTTCCCGGGCGGGAACCTCGCGCCGGGGGGCAGCGTGATCAAGGCGACCGCGATCGACCCTCGCGTTCTCGACGCCGCCGGCGTCTATCGCCTCACGGGCCGCGCCCGCGTCTTCACGAGCGAGCCGGATGCGATCGCGGCGATCAAGGGCACGCGCGGCGAGCCCATCGAGCCCGGCGACGTCGTCGTCCTCTGTGGCCGCGGGCCTCTCGGCACCGGGATGGAGGAGACGTACCAGCTCACGTCCGCGCTGAAGTTCCTGCCCTTCGGCCGGGAGGTCGCGCTGATCACCGACGCGCGCTTCTCGGGCGTCTCGACCGGCGCGTGCGTCGGGCACGTGAGCCCGGAGGCCCTCGAAGGCGGCCCGATCGGGAAGCTCGTCGACGGGGACCGCGTGCGTGTCGTCGTGGATCGGGCCTCCCTCGAGGCGTCGATCGACCTCGTCGGCCACGGCGACGAGGAGTGGACCCAGGAAGAGGCCGCGCGCGTGCTCGCGGAGCGGCCGGTGCGCGAGGACGTGGCGCCCGACCCGAACCTCCCGGCCGATACGAGGCTCTGGGCGAGGCTCCAGTCGGTGAGCGGCGGTCTCTGGGGCGGCTGCGTGTACGACGCGGACGCGATCGTCACCGCGCTCGAGGATCGGTAGCGCCGTACGGCGATCGTCCGCTGCGACACGCCCCGTCCTGTAGGTTCCGGCCATGCCCGAGCTCTTCGGACAGCGTCACGGGCGGCGAGAGCTGCTGCGACGCGTGGGCCGTCTCGATCAGGTCGCCGGTATCCGGCTCGTCACCCTCGGCGACGGCGTCGAGCGGGGCGTCCGCGTGCTCGAGTTCCGCACCGGCAGCGGCTTCGCGTTCGACGTCGTCGTCGACCGCGCGTTCGACATCGGCCGTTGCGAGCTGCGCGGCGTCCCCCTCGCCTGGACCTCCGCCGTCGGCTTCGCGGGCCCGTGGTTCTACGAGTGGGAGGGCCTCGGCTTCTTCCGCAACTGGGGTGGGGGCTTCCTGACCACGTGCGGCGTCGACCACACCCTCTTCATGGCGGAGGACACAGCCGAGCAGTACCACTACCCGCCGAAGCGAACCGAGGAGCTCCCGCTGCACGGCCGCGTCTCGAACCGGCCGGCGCGGCTCGTGGGGTACGGGGAGCGCTGGGAGCGGGACGAGTGCCTGCTCTGGGCCGAAGGAGAGACGCGCCAGGCGTCCGTCTTCGGCGAGCAGCTCCTCGTGCGGCGCCGGATCGAAGCTCGCGTCGGCGAGTCGCGGCTCGCGATCCACGACGAGGTCGAGAACGTCGGCTTCGACCGGACGCCGCACATGCTCCTCTACCACGTCAACGTCGGCTATCCGGTGGTCGACGATGGCTCGGACCTCGTCGTCGCCACGCGTGGCGTCGCCGCACGTGGGGACTATCCAGTCGAGGGCTGCGAGAAGCTCGCTGCCCCGCAACCCGCCTTCGTCGAGCAGGTGTACGAGCACGAGGTGATCACGGAGCCGGAAGGCACGGTCCCCGTGGCCGTCGTCAACCGGAGCCTGGGCGTGGGCGCGTACGAGGTCTACCGCGACGATCAGCTGCCGTTCCACTTCCTCTGGCGGATGCTCGGCGAGGGCACGTACGTCGTCGGCATCGAGCCGTGCACGAATCGCACGGCCGGACGGCTCGACGCCAGGGCTCGCGGAGAGCTGATCGAGCTCGACCCAGGCGAGCGGCGCGCGTACGATCTGGAGCTCGGCGCCCTCGACGGGACGCGAGCGATCGACGCCTTCGTGGCCCGCGTGCAGCGTCTCGCGACATGAGCCGGGAAGACGCGTCGTCGGCGGCGGACCCCCTCGAGGGGCGCGTGGCGCGCTTCGGCGAGCTCCGAGGCAACGAGGGGCTCTTCGTCGACACGGTCATCCCGGGCTACGCGCGGACGATCTGGAGCATCATCGGCGCGAACGTCGGAGAGGACCGCGGCGAGCGGCCCGCGATCCCGCCCGAGGACTTCCATCTCGCCGTCGTCAAGGCCTCGCCCGGCAACGGCTCCGCGCTCCACACCCATACGACGGTCGAGGTGTTCATGGCCCTGACGGGGCGGTGGCAGGTCTTCTACGGGGAGGACGCGGAGCGCGAGGTCGTCCTCGAGCAGTGGGACGTGTGCTCGGTCCCCCCCGGCGTCTGGCGGGGCTTCCGGAACGCGGGCGACGACGACGCGTACCTGCTCGCGCTCGTGGGAGGCACGGACGCCGGCCGGCTCACGTGGGCGCCGCACGTCCTCGAGGAGGCGGCACGCAGGGGACGGACGCTCGACGCCGACGGCTTCATGCCTCAGGACTGAGGCGCCCGACCGGTCGGGGCGGCTCTGGCCGCGACCGCCTCAGGCCGCGTGCTCGAGGAGGAAGTGGCGCGCCGCTTCGACGAGCCTCTCGGGCCGCTCCCACGGGACGATGTGGGCGCAGTCCGGAAGCTCGACGAGCGTGGCATCGGGAAGTCGCGCCGCAGCGTCCCGATTCGTCTCGGGCGAGGAGACCGCGTCGAGCTCGCCGCAGACGAGGAGCACGGGAGCGCTGACCTGCCCGATCCGCTTGCCGGTCGTCATCCCCACGAGCGCCCGGCACTGAGCGGCGTAACCCCGGGGATCGTTCGAGGCGAGCATCGAGACGAGCTCCCGGAACTCCTCTGGATGGGCCTCGCGGAACGACGGCGCCACGCCGTTCTGCGCGACCGTCTCCGCGACCGCCGCCATGCCCTGGGCCTCGACGGTCGCTGCCCGCGCCTCCATGGCCTCCCTGCCCTGCTCGGAGAGCTCGGCCACGGCTGCGACGCCGACGACGGCCCGGACACGATCGGGATGCCTGGCGGCGTACTCGAGCACGATGCCGCCGCCCAGGGAGTGGCCCACGAGGGCGACCTGCGCGAGGTCGAGCGCGTCCGCGACCCCCCCGAGGTCGCCGGCCAGGAGATCGACCGAGTAGGGCCCGGCCGGCTTCTCGCTTCGACCGGAGCCGCGGAGGTCGTAGGCGACGACGCGGAAGTCCTTCGCGAGCTCCGGGGCGACGTACTTCCAGATATCGGTGGCGGTCCCGCCGAGGCCGTGAACGAGCACCAGCGGCGGCCCGGCGCCGTGCTCGTCGTACGCCATGCGAGCGCCGTTCACCGTGATGTCGGGCATCGGTCTCCTTCGTCTCCTTCAAGTCAATCGGTCAGGAGGGTCCAGGGCCGGGCATGCCCGGCCCTACAACCGCGGAACGGGCCACGCTTCCCGCGCGGCCCGTTCCGTCAGGTTCAGCACTGACTTCGTCAGTGCTGAACCTCGGCCGCCGTCGGCATCGTCGGCGGCACGGCGTTCGCGTTCTGGATGTGCTCGATGTCCATGACGAGGTCCGGGATGTGCTGCAGCTCCTGCGGCAAGCCGAGGGAGTTCACCATCACCTTCCCGTCCTTCATCACCATGGCGAGCTTCGAGCGGTTCTGCAGGATCGCGATGTCCTCGACCGGATCGCCCTCGACGACGAGCAGGTCCGCGTACTTGCCCTCCTCGATCGTGCCGGTCTCGGTCTCCATGCGCAGGAGCTCGGAGCCCTGCTTGGTCGAGGCGACGATCGCCTCCATCGTCGAGAAGCCCATGTCCGTCACGAGCAGCTCGATGTCCTTGGCGTACTCGCCGTGCGGGCACCAGACGAAGCCATAGTCGCCGCCGGGGATGACGCGCACGCCCGCCTCCTTGAGCTTCCGCATGGCCTCGCACCCGAGCTCCCATTCCTCCTGGTACTCCGTCGCCGCCATGACGTCCGGCGGGATGCCGCACTCGACGCCCTTCTGCAGGATGCCCCAGTGGTAGCCCAGCCCGGGGACGACGAAGATGCGGTCCTTGCGCTCGGCGATCATCTCGATCGCCTCGTCGTCGGCGTACGTCGCGTGCTCGAGCACGTCGATGCCCGCCTCGACGCAGAGCTTGACGCCGTCGTTGCCGCGTACGTGCGCCGCGATCTGGCGGTTGCGCTTGTGGGCCTCGTCGACGGCGACCGCGATCTCCTCGAACGAGTACATCGTCTCTTCGGGTGGCTGGTTCGGCCGAAGCAAGCCCTCGCCGGTCACGTAGAGCTTGATGACGTCGCAGCCCTCCTTGATGTTCTGGCGGACGGCCCGGCGCACCTCGTCGACCCCGTCGGCGAAGATCGCAAGCCCGTCCATGCCCAGCTTCCAGAACGACGGATTCCAGTCCAGCATCCCCGAGGTCGCGCAGATGTCGCGTCCCGAGGCCGCCATGCGGGGGCCGGGGATCACGCCTTCGCCGATCATGTCGCGGATCGTCACGTCGATGCGGTGCAGGGCTCCGGCGCTGGCAACGCCGGTGTAGCCGCAGCGGAGCGCGAGCTCGGCGTTCCTGACCGCGTAGACGGTTGTGCGCTCGCAAGGAAGCTTGAGGTCGAGGTCCGGCAGCTCGCGGACACCCCAGAACGAGATGTGGAAGTGGCCTTCCACGAGGCCGGGCATGAGCGTCTTGCCGCCGAGGTCGAGGACCCGCATGTTGCCGTCCGGGCTCTCGCCGAAGTCCGCTGTCTTGCCGACCGTCGTGATGTGCTTCCCCTCGACCTTGACGGCGGCGTTCTCGACAGGCTCGCCGCCGTTCCCGTCGATGAGACGAGCGTTGAGGAAGAGCGTCGGTGCATCGGGGATGAGCAGACTCATCGTGTCCTCCTTTCAGTTCAGGCCGTGGCCGCCACGATCGGGTTCGAGAGGGAGCCGATGCCGTCGATCTCGACGGTCACGAGGTCGCCGACCTGCAGGTAGCCGGCGCGGACGACGTCGTCGCGGTTGTAGGGCTTTCCGCCGATCTGCGGATCGGTCGCCCATGCCGTGCCTCCGGGTGTGCCCGTCTCGATGACAAGGCCCGGCTGCAGGGTGTAGAAGCGCGAGAAGAAGGCGACGATCTCGGCGACGCTCCAGATCATCTTCGCCGTCGAGTTGCTCTGTCGGATCTCTCCGTTGACGTAGGTGCGGAGGCCGAGATCCTGGGGGTCCGGCACCTCGTCGCGCGTCACGATCCACGGCCCGAGCGGCGCCGACGTGTCGAAGTTCTTCCCGGGGCCGAGCGCGTACTCGAAGCCCCCCTCCGGGTGGGGAACGGCCTGGCGGTCGCGCGCCGTGATGTCGTTCGCCACCGTGTAGCCGAAGACGTGCTCGAGGGCGTTCTCGACCGTGATGTGTCTCCCGGGCTTCCCGATGACGACGGCGAGCTCCACCTCGTAGTCGAGCTTCTTCGTCACGACCGGGTCGAGGATCACCGGCTCGTCCGGGCCGACGACTGCGAGCGGCGCCTTGAGGAAGAACTCGGGCTCCTTCTGATCGACGGCGGGCTTCTCGTCGCGGTGATCCCAGTAGTTCTGACCCGAGTTGAGGATGACGGGCGGAACGATCGGGGCGAGCAGCTTGACCGCGCGAAGTGGACGGGCCGCGCCGCTGTCCGCGGATGCGACCGCGTCCCGCGCGGCCGAGAGCGCGGCCTCTCCGGCGGCGGCGAACGCGACCATGTCGCCGTCGAACCCGACCTCGACGACGCCGTCGCCGACCACCGCGCCGATGGCGCGCCGCCCGTCCTGCTCGAAGGTGACGAGCTTCACGCGCGGACCGCCTCGAGCGCACCCAGGACGGCGAGCGCCTCGCGCAGCGCCGTGCGCTCGCTCTCAGGGAAGTCCGGGAGCGGGCGGCGAACAGGTCCGCAGCCGATGCCCATCATCTCGAGCGCCTCCTTCGTCGGCGAGACGTAGCCGGGGTCGTACTCGAGGAAGCGGTTCAGCGGCTGCAGCAGCCGGTGCTGCTCCGCCGCGGCGACGTGGTCGCCGCCCTGGACGAGATCCCAGAGCCGCACGACCTGCCCGGGAACGATCGCGGCGGCCGTCGAGAAGATCCCCTGCGCGCCCACGCAGAGCGCGGCGTAGAACTGGCTGTCGATGCCCGTGCAGAGCGAGCGGCCGCTCTGCTCGGACAGGCGTAGGGCCTCGACAAGCTGCCCCAGGTCATCGCTGCTCTGCTTGAGCCCGACGACGTTCGGCAGCTCCATGAGCGAGGCGATGAGGGTCGGGCTCAGGGGGTTCCCCGTGTACAGCGGGTTGTTGTAGACGACGACTGGCAGCAGTCCCGCGCCGGCGACGTCGGCGAAGTGCTGGAAGAGCATCTCGTCCGGGAGCGGGAAGTAGTACGGCGGCGTGAAGATCGCCGCGTCGGCGCCGGCTGCCGCGGCGTCCTCGACCAGCGCGATCACCTCCTGCGTCGAGCAGGCCGCGGTGCCTGCGTAGATCGGAACGGCGCCGGCCGCCTCCTCGGCCACGATCGCGGTTACGCGCCGGCGCTCCTCCCGCGTGAGGTGCGGGAACTCGCCCGTGCCCCCGGTCGTCATGATCCCGTGCACGCCGGCGTCGACGACGTGGCGGACGATGCGCCGTAGGGCCTCCTCGTCGAGCGCGCGGCTGTCGGAGCTGAACGGCGTCGGGATCGCCGGAATCGCTCCTCGAAGCTCGACGGGTCCGGTCATAGGGCCTCCTCTCTGGTCTCCTCCACCTCGGCGAGCAGATCGCGCTCGACGGAGGCCAGGTGCTTCGTCATCGCCCGCCTCGCCTTCGCGGCGTCTCCCTTGGCGACGGCGGTGAGCACCGCCCGGTGCTCGCGGACGTCCCGCTCGGCGCTACCCGGCTCGGCGCGAGTCCTGTGCTTCAAGTCGGCCCACGGGCGGCGGCGCATGATCTCCACCAGCCGCTCGACGAGCATGAGCAGGACCGGATTGCGCGTCGCCCCGGCGACGGCGAGGTGGAAGCCGAGGTCGACCTCGGCGGTGCTCTCACCGCGCCGAGCGAGCTCCGCGTGCTCGGCGAGGATCTGCCCCGTCGCCTCGATGTCGGCGTCGTGACGCTGGCCGGCGGCCACCTCCGCGCAGGTGGGCTCGAGCGCCTTCCGGGCCGCGATGACGTCGAGAGGGCTGTGCTCTCCGCTCAGCGCGGCTCGCGCGCGCAGGATCGCGACCGCGCCGCTCGCGCCGTCGACGACGTACGTCCCGCTCCCGGTGCGGACGTCGAGGGCGCCAGTGTGCTCGAGCACGCGGATCGCCTCGCGCACCGAGCTGCGGCTGACGCCGAGCCGCGACGCGAGGATCCGCTCGGCGGGAAGAGCGGCCCCGGGCGGGAAGGCGCCCGACTCGATGCCGGTCAGGATCTGCTCGACGATCGCGACGTACAGCGGCGTCCGGTCGATCGCCTGGAGCTGGAAGGAAACTGGTCTGACCACCTGAGGGCTCGACGGGTGGCGCGCAGCCTAGCAGCCTCCGCGCCGACGTGCCGGCGGCTCCCACTGTCATCCGCAGTCGGTCGATCACCGATCGACCATCAAGCCTCTAGGCTTCCACGACCAACCCGGGCGAGAGGAGTAGCTCCATGACGTACGTGGTCTGTGCAACGTGGACTGCAAAGGAAGGCGAGGGCGAAGCGGTCGCGTCCGCGATCGAGAGGCTCGTGGGACCTTCGCGGGCCGAGCCGGGGATGCTCATGTACCAGCCGCATCGCGACCCCGAGGACCCGAACGTCTTCTTCTTCTACGAGCAGTACGTGGACGGGGCCGCCTATCAGGCCCACCTCGACTCCGCCCACATCAAGGAGCATGGCTTCGGGGACGCGATCCCGCGCCTCGAGAGCCGCGAGCGCAGGTTCTTCGTCACCTGGGACCTCTGAGCGCGCCCGGTGCGCCTGGGAGGATTTCGAACCCCGACCAACGCGAACGGTCTTCCCCGGCTTCACGCGAGCGACGATCGTGGTGAGCGGGCCGGTGGCGCCGGCCCGCTCTGAACACGATTCCGTGCATGTCAGCCGCGCCGCGGGTCAACGCTCAGCCTGTCCCCACACGGCGGTGTTGACGGGCCAGAACACCGAGCGCTCGAACTTTCGGTGCTCGAGCTCGAGGCTCCGGAAGCCCGCGTCCCGGAGCAGCCGGACGGTCGCGGGACAGGGGTCGCATCCTTCGAACACCCAGCTCCAGGGGCGGCGGATCACGCGCTGGACGAGGCGCCGAAGGCCACGTCGGTGGGCCGCGACGTGCTCGACGAACCGGAACCGGCCACCCGGGCGGAGGACGCGTCGGACCTCGGCGAGGACGCGCTCGGGGTCGTCGACGGTGCACAGGACGAGCGAGCAGATGACATCGTCGACGGACTCGTCGGGCAGGGGGATCGACTCCGCGCCCCTGGCAAGGATCCTCACCTCGACGCCTGCGCCCGTGCAGCGCCGCCGCAAACGGTCGTGCATCCGAACGTTCGGCTCGAGCGCGACGAGCGTCGCTCCGGGCGGCAGGAAACGGACGTTGGCGCCGGTGCCGGCGCCGATCTCGAGCACCGTCTCGCCTCGGAGGCCCGCGAACGCTGCCTGCTTGTGGCTCCGCGTGAAGTGGTTGATGTACCCGTCGAACGCGTCGAAGAACCACGCGTTGAACCGGCTGCGTGCTCCGTGGTCGAACGCACCTGCCGGCTCTCCGAGGCAGCTCAGCGGACGTCGCTGGACGCCGGGCGCGGCGAGAGGCGGGTTGTGCGCTTGGCCGTCGTGGGTGTCGGTGACCATGATCGTCTCCTCTCGTGCTTGCGTCGGTGGTCGATAGGTCGTGGCTTCCCGCTTGTGCCTGCCGCTTGGCTACAGGACCTCGGCGATGAGCCGGGCCGCTCGGGCCGCGCCGTCCGCGGCGACGTCGGAGTAGGCGGCCTCACCGCCGACCATCGCGGCGATGGTCTGGGCGATCGCCTCCGGAGTCGCGGCGTCGTACTCGAGGCGCCGGCCTGCTCCGTAGCGGCGCAGGCGGTGGGGGACGTGGATCGTCTGCTCGAAGTGCCGCCTGAGCGGGAAGAACGCGAACGGCCGCTTGCCCGCGGTCAGCTCCATGGTTGTCGTGAGCCCTCCCTGGACGAGCGCGAGATCGCACCCGGCGAGGTGCCGGTGGAGGCGGTTCACGTAGGCGCGGACGTCGAGACCGTCGTGCGCCGGGAGGACGCTCGGATCGATGCGCGGTCCGGCCACCGCGACCATGCGCAGGCCCGGAATCTCGCGGCGGGCCTCCGGGTAGGCCTCGACGATTCGGCGCAGCAGCGCCTCGCCCACTCCGGACCCGCCCACTGTCACGAGACACACGTGCTCGTCGGGCTCGTAGCCCAGCGCGCTGCGGAGCTCCTCGCGGTCGGCCCCGGCGTCCGGGTCGACCGGCGTGACGTAACCCGAGAAGTCGAAGTGCGCCTCCACCCACGGGCGGATGGCGGGCAGCCCGGGCCCGAACGCGTGCGGCACGACGTCCTCGGGGTCGCCGATGAAGATCGAGCGGTCGCGGATCCGGGGGTGCCGGTCGAGGTGCTCGAGCATCTCGGCGTTGTAGTCCGCGGTCAGGCGGACCTCGTCCTCGCCGCCCTCGGGGACGGGCAGCCAGCCGACGAAGTCGGTCAGCCAGACGTAGCTGCAGCGCTTGAGCTCCGGCGACTCGTGCCAGTAGTGGTCGATCTCCCAGGCTTCGTCCCCGAGCACGAGGTCGTAGTCGCCCTCCTCGACGGCCTCCTGGAAGACGTGGAAGTTCGCGAGCAGGATCTCGTCCATGCGCCGGAACGCCTGGAAGCAGTGGAGATCGTGGCCGGACGCCTCGGCCGCCAGGTGGGCCGACTCGGAAGTGAGCGACGCGCTCGCCGGGTGGATCCGCTCCCCCTCCGTCTCGAGCGCGACGGTGACGGGATGCTGGGCGAGCCAGTCGATCTCGAGATCGGGGCGCAGATAGCGCAGCTCCGTCGCGATCGCGATGTCGCGGAGCGCGTGCCCGAGCCCGATCGGCGAGGAGACGAACAGCGCCCGCCGCGGCCGAACCGGCCCCCGCGTCCAGCGTCGCGCCGCCGGAAGTCTCCCGGACGCGGTCTCGACGAACTGCTTCAGGAGCCGGTTCACCGGGACGGGGTCGCGCGCATTCGGCGCGTGTCCCGATCCTTCGAGCTCGACGTAGGCTCCGCCGGCCGCCGCTGCGAGCGCCTGCCCCATTCGCGGGTGGTTGACCTGGTCGTTGGTTCCGTGGAGCACGAGCACGGGACGCGTGACCCGGGCTGCCCAGCTGCGCTGCTGCTCGGCCGACGGGCGGGGCATTCTCGCCTCTGCGAGGAGGATGTCGACGGTCGTGCCGTGCGCCCACTCGATGCCGTCCTCGATCTGCTTCGTCGAGCGCGGCTCGGGGAAGATCATCTCGCCGAACCACCACTCGAGGAAGTCGTCGTAGTGGTCTCGCCAGTAGTGGGCGTTGAACTTCGCCCAGCCCTCGGTCGACGTGTACGGCTCGGCGAAGCGGCTCATCGCCTCCGTCCGGCCTTCGTGATTCGGCGCGAGGTCGACCCGCGGGCCGATGAACGCGGCGCCGAGCACGCGGTCGGGGTGCTCGGCGACGAGCTCGAGCGCCCACATCGACGCCCGCGAGAGAGAGACGACGACGGCTTGCCGCGCCTCGGTCTCCTCGAGCACGGCGAGCGCCTGGCGGACGATCGCGTCCTGAGCGTAGTGGGCCGGGTCGCTCGGCCGCCCGGAGCGTCCGTTGCCGGGGCCGTCGAAGGTGATCACGCGGAAGTGTCGCGCGAGGAACGGGATCTGCCCCTTCCAGACGCGGCTCGAGACAAGCGTCCAGGTGGGGAGCAAGAGCACGGTGGGCGCATTCGCCCTGTCGTATACCTCGTAGGCGATTGCGACGCCGTCGATGTCGATCGCCGCTTCGAGATCCGGATAGCGGGCTCTCATCGGTCGTCCTCCAGTCTGCGCAGCACGGCGCCGAAGCGTCGGAGCGCCCGTCGAATCGGGAACGGCTCGGCAGGGAGGTCGAGGAGGAGCGCGCTCTCGGCGCCGAGGAACGCGCTCGCAGTGAGCGCGGCCACCTCCTCCGGCGTGAACAGCGTGAGCGCTCCGAGCTCGTCCTCGGCGCGTCGCGCGACGTCCGCCAGCAGGTCGAGCCAGCCCGTGAGCTGTGGCCGGAGCGCGTCCGCGATCGCCTCGTCGGACCAGCCGGCCGCGATCATCTCGTTCAGGACGCGCACGTACCCTGACTCGAGATCCTCGTCCAGGTAGTCGCACGCCTGCTCCCACTGCTGCCACAGCGGCCGGTCTGAGGCAAAGAGCGCATGCTGGCGCGCGAGCAGCTGGGCGTTCTGGTACTCGAGCAGCGCCAGCAGGAGCTTCTGCTTCGAGCCGAAGTGGTAGTGGATCTGGCTGAGCGGCACGCCGGCCTCCTCGGCGACCCGACGTGTCGAGAGGGAGGCGAA
The DNA here is from genome assembly GCA_964498265.1 of uncultured Gaiellales bacterium. GTDB lineage: Bacteria > Actinomycetota > Thermoleophilia > Gaiellales > Gaiellaceae > CAZCIJ01. The sequence goes on from CAZCIJ010000004.1 coordinate 23,684, forward strand.
GCCGTCGCTCCGAAGACACCAGATCGCAGCGTCGAGGATTGCGGTGGGCGTCGCCGTGGAGCTGCCTTGGGTTGTCACGTTGGCTCCTCGTGTTCGGTCGGTCGAACGACCGAATTGTGCCACGAGCGTGCACGCTTGTCAAGTCGACCGCCGGCGTTCGCTCAGCCTGTGGGTGAAGGGCAGTCAGACGCCGACGCGACGCCGCCGCGCGCCATTTCACCGACGGCCGTCCGGCGTCGAGGAGGCGGTCGGGACGAACGTCTGCCGCTGCGGCGTCGAGCACGTGCGCGGAGCGAGCGACGTCACTGCGGTGTCCGGCGAGGAGGCCCCGGACGTTTGTCCCGCCTGTGGGCGCGCGCGGATCTCTCAACCGAGCCACGCTCCGAGCACCAGGATCGCTCGGCTCGGGAGCGCCCCACGAAGGTCAGACCCGCCGCATAATCCGCGTCCGAGCGAGAATTCCTGGATGGGCGCTCGCTTGCGTCTGGCGGACCTCCTCGGCGGCCTGTCGATCGTGGCCGATATGGGCTTCGGATTGCCGCCGGAGACGGCGATGCGTGCGTGCGTTATCGGCACCGCCCTCGCCCGCAAGCTCGGATTGCCCGAGGAGGACGTGGCCGACACCTACTACGCGAGCATCCTTTTTCACGTCGGTTGCACCGCGCTCGGGCACGAGACAGCCGTCGTCTTCGGCGACGAGCTCATGGTCACCAGCGCCGCCGCGAGAACGAACTTCGCGGATCCCAGGGAGCTCTTCAGCACGATGATTCCAGAGGCGACGCGCGGGATGCCGCCCCTCGCCCGCGCGCGAACCGCGGCATTCCTCGTCGCGCGCGGAAAGGCCTTCGCGAAGAGGTTCGATACCGGATCCTGTGAGGTGGCTAGGGAGACCGCGCGGCGGATGGGGCTGGGCGATGGCGTCAGACGGGCTCTCTATGAAGTCCACGAATGGTGGAACGGCGGCGGTGCCCCCCGGGGGCTAGAGGCCGACGAGATCGCGCTGCCGGCGCGCATCGCCCGTGTCGGTACCGACGCGGCATTGTTCAACACCCTAGGGGGCCGCGAACTCGCCGTCGACGCGGTGACACGACGGTCGGGCGGGATGCTCGATCCTGTTGTCGTCGACACGTTTCGCGCGAGCGCGCGGGAACTCCTTGCAGAGGTAACGACCCACGATCCCCGCGAGCGGATCCTCGAGATCGAGCCTGAGCCGGTGGTCGAGAAGGAGACAGCCGAACTGCGCGACGTTGCCCGCGCCTTCGGGGACGTCGCGGACATGAAGACGCCGTACACGCACGGCCATTCCAGCGAGGTCGCGACGCTCGCGAGTGCGGCCGCAGACAGTCTGCGCCTTGACCAGACGACACGGGCGCAGCTCGAGGTCGCCGCCTTCCTGCACGACCTCGGCCGCGTCGGCATCTCGAACGCGATCTGGGAGAAACCGGGGCCGCTGACCGCCGCAGAATGGGAACAGGTGCGGATGCACCCCTATCACTCGGAGCGGATCCTCGCCGGCTCACGCGTGTTGGCTCCGATGGGCCGTATCGCCGGAATGCACCACGAACGCCTGGACGGCTCCGGGTATCACCGCGGTTGCCGAGGGCCGGACATCCCCATGGCGTGCCGCGTTCTCTCGGCCGCTGATGTCTTCCAGGCGATGACACAGCCGCGACCCCATCGCGAGCCTCTGCCGCCGGAGCAGGCTGGCCGGGACCTCGCCCGAGGGGCTCGCGCCGGGAAACTCGACTCGGACGCCGTCGCAGCCGTCCTCGAAGCGGCCGGGCAGCGGCGATCCCGTCGCCGTCAAGACCTTCGCCCCGGGGGGCTCACCGAGCGCGAGGTCGAGGTGCTGCGGCTCGTCGCCGACGGCTGCTCGAACCGCGAAGTCGCGAAGCGCCTGCACATCTCACCCCGCACCGCCGACCATCATGTGCAGCACATCTACGCGAAGATCGGCGTCTCCAGCCGCGCAGCCGCGGCGCTCTTCGCGCTTGAGCACGACCTCCTTTCTCCGACCGCCTGATTCCGAGCCAGTCTCGCTCGAACTTGCCTCGAAAAGATGGGCAGAGTCGCCGATGTGCGGCGCGCGCCCTCGGGCGATGCTCATGGCTGACATGGTGGCTTCGAAGAGAGAGGAGAATCCTATGACTGCGAGCACCCCCAACGACGTCCATCGTCTCTTCGCCGAGCGCTTTCGCTCCGGCGATATCGACGGCCTGATGGAGCTGTACGACCCTGAGGCGATCTTCCTGACCCAGGCGGGTGAGATCGTGGCCGGTGGGGACGCCATCCGCGATCTCTTGCGCGGCTTCCTCCAGCTTGCGGAGGCATTCGAGCTGGAGCACGAGCAGGCAATCCAGAGCGACGGAGTTGCGCTCCTCCAGGACCGCTGGACGCTCACGGGCCGCGACCCCGAGGGGAACCTGATCGAGATGTCCGACCGAACGGCGGGCATCGCACGCCGTCAGGCCGACGGCGGCTGGCGGATCGTGATCGACAACCCGTGGGGGCTCAACTCGGTGCCAGCCTGAGGCTCGCCGCCTGCAAGGAATCTCAGGGGTGGGAGCGCGAGGGTGGGCGGGCACGTGAGCGGCTGTGCCGTGCCGCATGGCCGCAGGGAGGAGGGACGCTCGAGGTGGGCGTTTGGAATCAAGCGGTCGGCCAGGATCTCGTGGACGTATGACCGGCGATCTCGCGTGCGCCGCGTTCGGCCTCGAACGAGATGCCGGATCTGCGCGGGTCCCAGCACGAAGCCGAGGAAGCGCAGCCCCGGCGCCGTTGGCTCAAGTCGCGTTCCGTCGGCGAGGTCTACGCCGGTCTCGTTGAGGGACTCGACTGCGGGGAGAACCGCGATCCGCCGCTTTCGATACCGACGGACCGCAGCACGATGCTCTCCTCTGTCGCTCACTTCACGGGAGCCACCGTCGTGGCCTGGACCAGTCGTCAACGGCCATTGCGACCACGCCCGGATGCCGGTGCTACGGGCCCCTTCGGCACTGGCCGCGTCGCTCACCCGCGCGGAGGTGTCGTCGAGTTAGGAGTCGACCTCGCGGACCCGCTCGACGACGATGTGCTCGGGCGGGCCTTCAAGCCCGGCCGACGCCATGATCTCGCGCGTCTTGGGGTCAGCCATGAAGCGCAGGTAATCCTCCTTACTCCAGTCGAACAACACCCACACCTCGCTCGGGTTCTCTTGGTTGCGCAGCACTTGCGCGCCCTTCGACCCGAACTTGCGCCGCTGCTCGGCGCCCGTGGTGGTGAACACCGACTGGAACCGGTCGTAGTCCTTGCCAATCTTCGCCTTCGCCAGAATCATCAGACCTCCTAACAAGCTGGGCGCAACTACAGCGACCTCACAGTCGCTACCGCTTGAATAGCTCCCGCGCGTGGTCGAGCACCTCATCGGGGAGCGCCTCGAAGAAGCTGGGCGCAAGTCCCAACGTCTGCGTGATGTCGCGCGTGACCTCATCTCGCGAACGCACGGCCATGGACATCGTGCCTCCTACCAATCGCTGTCACCCTCGCCTACCCACTAGCACACCACCCAAAACGTCGCCCGCCGAGTCGCCCCAAACCCGCCGGCTGTGGCCGGCAACCCAGTCCGTTCCTGCCCGCCCTGTGCGACGCAGCGGCCCGAGGCAGCGCCTCTCAGGTTGCAGGGGCGCCCCGGTGGTAGTCAAGCCAGGATCTCCGCGAAGCAGTCATAGGTGACATCGCGCACGTTCGTCGTCCGCTGCCGATCCACGGTGGACGGGTGTTCCGCGACGTTGGTCATCGAGTGGCTCCTTTCTCGCGAGCGCCGCAGGGTCTGACCCATCCTGAGGCACGTTGACCACCCCTACCGAGAGGACCCTCACGATGGACGCGTCCCACGGGCATCAGGGGTGAGCGGCGTCTAGGTGCTCGGGGTTCGTCGCGCCCCACGTCTCGCCAACGAGCGTTCCGTCGGCGGCGAACTCCCTGCTCACGATGACCTCGGCGTCGTCGGGCTCCGAGGGGGGGTCCCGTCCCGCAGGTGGAACGAGGCGACCGAGTGGCGCCGCCGTTCGGCGTCGGCCCCTCTCGGCGCGGATCAGTCACGACCCGACCTCACCTTCGCGCCCGATGTCCCGGTGCTCGCGCTCCCAGCGGGATTCTCGATCGGCCCTATCGGCGGCGGCGGTAGCTTCGGCATCGGTCCCCGCTCGTCTCCCTTGCGGACGCGCTAGCGCGGGATGACCAGGATCTCGTCGAGCCGCGACATGAAGCGAGCGGCTCCTCGCCCAAGCGGCGGAATAGCTCGACGCGTGCGGTCCCTGCGGAGAAGACCTTGGCCGCCGACCCGTCGTCGCGCCTTCTCAAGGAGTTCGTGTCGAACCGGGAAGTGATCTCCGACGCTATCTCACTCGCTCCAGCTTTGTGGTCATTTTCACGATCTTGGAGCTGTCGGCCACTGGCGGAACGGGACGGGTGGTGAGAGAGGGGACGACCTCGAGTCGGCCGCGGCGCCGCCGCTCTCCCAATCGGGCCCAACGAGTCCACCCCGCGGTGGCATTTCGGCAGCGGCCTAGCGAGGATTGCCTCAGGCGAGCGTGAGGCGCCTTCCCTGCTGGCGTTGGGGGCCGAGATTCCCGGGGCGGGGCTCAGGCTGCTCCGCCGCGCCTGATGTCACTGGTGAAGAAGAGGATCAGCCAGACGAGAGCCGCGACGGCCGCGACGATGAAGAGCCACTTCAGGACGAAGCCGAGGCCGACGAACGCCGCGACGACGATGGCGAGGATGACGAGAAGCGCGATCGACATGAAGCACCTCCTTTCGGTGGATGGTTGCTCCCCGTGGCGGCCGATTCATAAACCCGCTGGCCCGCAGTCTCGACCCCGATCGCGGCGAGGGTGGGTCGGAGCGACCCGGCCCTCCCCACCCATCGTCACTCTCTCGCCGGCGTCTGGAGCGTCTCGCGTGCTGGCTCGCCGCGGTGCAGCTCGCGGCTTCGTTCGGCCTCCGCGTTGATCTCGGCCCCGAGCAGCAGCGCGATCCCGGACAGCCAGAGCCACGTCAGCATGATCACGACGGCGGCGAGCGAGCCCCACGTCTTGTTAAAGGAGCCTTCCGCGCTGGCGCACGAACCCGCGCGTCTCGTCCCGATCGTAGGCGCTGTTCAGCGCCCGCATCAGCGCCGTCATCGCCCCGGTCGACGTCCAGAGCGCGAGCACCGCCCCGATCGAGAGCAGCGCAACACTGCCACCCTGATTCTGGAGGAGGCGGTCGAGGCTCTGGTTGAGCAGGGTGACGGTCTCATCGGGGGCGATCGTCGCGAAGCGTTCCATCAGCCTCGAGACGTCCGACGGGCTGGCGACAAGCCCGAAGAGGCCGAGCACGAGCAGCACGAGCGCGGGGAGCGCGAGGAACGCATAGTAGGCGAGCGCGGCCGCCGAGTCGGTGATAGTGTCATCGAGCGCTTCGCGGCCCGCGCGCTTCACGATCGCGATGTAGTCGCGTTTCGAGAGGCCGGTGAGGCCCAGATCCCGAAGCCGCGGCTCCTGAGTCTCGGGTTGCGGCTGAGGGGCCTCCTCGCTGGACACATCGGCTTCTTGACATCTCATCGATTCGAAGTTCCCCGCGGCGAGGAAGGGCTAAGCGCGGGTGGCTCCGGTGTTCGCTGCGCGGCGGCCCGTCTGCGAACGATGCGCCGGCTCCCAGGCCACCAGCTGAGGTCGCCAAAGAGCGACAGCAGTGCGGGGACGAGGAGCGAGCGGACGACGAACGCGTCCAGGAGCACGCCGACGGCGAGCGCGAACGCGAGCTCCCGGAACGCGCGCAGCGGGACGATCGCGAGCAGCGCGAAGCTCGCCGCGAGCGCCAGCCCGGCGACGGTGATCGTCTTGCTGGCGCGCGGGGCCGCAGTCGCGATCGCCTCGCGCAGCGGCCGCCGGCGGGCTTCCTCCCAGACTCGGCCGACGACGAAGACGTTGTAGTCGGAGCCCAGTGAGACGAGCAAGACCGCGGCCGCGAATGGCACGTAGTAGGTCAGTTCCTCGTACCCGAGCAGCCCCTGGAAGAGGTAGGTCGTGAGGCCGATCGTCGCCCCGAGCGCCACGATGCTCGAGACGAGCAGGAAGAGCGGAGCGACGAGCGAGCGCAGGAAGACGACGAGGATCACGAGGTTGACGAGCAGCGCTGCGAGCGCGATCCGCTGGAGGTCGCTCACCGTCATGTCGACTGTGTCGCGCGCGAGCGCGGAGTCCCCTCCGAAAAGCACGGTGGCGTCACTGAGCCCCGTCTGACGGAGCAGCGCCGGCATCCGCTCGTCGAGCGCCTCGATCGTGTCGATCGCCTCGCCGCCGACCGGCTCCTCTTCGAGGACGACGGCAATGCGCGCCGCATTGCCGTCCTCCGAGAAGACGACGTTCTCGGCGAGGTCCTCGGGCGCCTCTCGGGGGCCGAGGACACCTGCGACACCGCCCTGCTCGCCGATCCGCTCCTCGAGCCGCACGAGCTGCTCACGCCGTCCGGCGAGCCTCTCTCCCTCGACTATCAGTTCCGTCGGAGCAACGATGCCCCGGGAGAAGCCCTGCGCCGCCGCGAGCTCCGCGACCCGCGGCTCCGAGCCGGGCGGCAGACCGCGCACGAGCGTGAAGCCGAGGCTCATCTCGCGCAGCCCCGTAGCCGCCGCGACGAGCACCGCGAGAGTGACGAGAACGATCAGCGCGGCCACAGGTCGCGCCGTGGCGAGGAACGCGATCCGCTCGCGCAGGGCGCGCTTCTGCAGGTCGGCGGCGACGATGGAGACGGATGCGGGGCGCTCCTCCTGCTCAGGAACCATTCGCGGCCGGCTCGGCCAGAACGCCGACCGGCCGAAAATCGCGAGCAGCGCAGGGACGAGCGTCACCGAGGCGAGGAGCGCCATGACCGCGGTTAGCGCCATGCCCGGACCGAGCGCCCGGAAGTACTCGAGCTGCCCGGCGAGGAGCGTCACAGCTCCGGCGGCGACGATCAGCCCCGCCGTCAGGACGATCGGCACATTCTGCGTGGTCGCGTTACGCGCGGCGAGTAACCGAGGCTCGCCGAAGCCCAGCCTGGTCCGCAGCCCGGAAAGGAAGAAGATCGCGTAGTCGGTCACGATGCCGAGGAGCAGCACGACCACGAGGGGCTCGATCTCGCGCGGCGTTCCGATCCCGGTCTCTCCTCCCATCCACGGGAGGACACGCACGGTGACGAGGTAGGCGAGCGCCGCCGAGACGAGCGTCACGAGCGGCGCGCCAATCGCCCGAAAGGTCAGGCCGAGGATTCCGGCGATCGCGAGGACGGTGGCGATCTCGATCCAGGGCAGCGAGTCCTCGATGTTCCGCGCTTCCTCGACCCGGGCGGGCACCGCGCCTGTCACACCGACGAGGTAGTCGTCCGGGCGTGAGACCTCGGTCTGCGCCCACTTCTCGGCGAGCGCGCGCTGATCGCCGATGCCTGTCCCGCGTGGGAAGAAGAGGAACGTGATCGCGGTCGTCGACGACTCACGCGAGCCCGGGAAGAGCCGCTCGGTGTTCGTCACCGGGAGCGCGAACGCGATGCCGCTCTCAGACTGGCCCTGCGCGATCGCCGCCGCCCGCTCGAACACCCGGGCCTGTGCGTCCTCGCTCAGCCCGTCCGGGCTGCGCTGGACGACCGCCGTCTCGCCCAGGATCGGCACCGGGAAGAGCTCGGCGCTGAGTGTCCGCGCCCGTACGGACTCGGAGTGCTCGGCGATCAGCCCGCCGAGCGACGCCTCCTCTCCCTCGCTCAGGCTCGGCAGGAGACTCGTCGCTGCGACTGCGCCCGCCACCCACACGACGACGATTACGAAGCGCAGCTTCGTGACAAGCCACGCGTGGCCGCGGGGAAGCCGGCCGCCGAGGTGCGGCTCAGTCACCCTCATTCCCGCTCGAAGCACTCTCCACGCCCGCCGGCGTCTCGATCATCTGCTCGCGCCGCCAGGCCAGCAGCTCACTGGCCACGACCGCGAGCGATCCGCCGATCGGGATCGCGGCGATCGCGCCGAGGATACCGGCGACCGAAGCGCCGATCAGCACCGCGACCAGCACGGCGAGCGGTGAGAGATTCACCGAGCGGCCGTAGACCAGCGGCTGGATGACGTGGTTCTCGGCCTGCTGATAGACGAGGTACACCGCCGCGACGATCACGCCGTCCACCCAGCCCTCAGTCGCAAGCGTGACGATGACGATCATCGTGGCCGCAAGCGGCGCTCCGATCATCGGAACGAGGTTGAAGAGCGCAGCGACGAGCGCTAGCGGGATGGCGTACGGCACGCCGAGCGCCGCCATGACCAAGCCTGCGACGACCCCCGCGAGCGCGCAGATCAGGAGGTTGCCGGTGACGTAGCCGCCGACCGTGCGGTAGATGCCCGCGAAGATCCGTTCCCAGCGAGGGCGCTGCCCGGCCGGCACGAAGTCGAGAAACCCATTCACCCAGCGCCGCCCGTCAAGGAGCATGAAGAAGGTGAGGAAGGCGATCGCGACGACGCCGAAGATCGTCGTCACGACGGTCTTGACAACGCTGATCGCGGGCGTCGCGAACCCGAG